>DASYQW010000334.1 GCA_036005065.1 Candidatus Methylomirabilota bacterium
CACCAGAACGGCCCCGGCGGTCAGGATGAAGTACTTGAGGGCCCTCCCGGGACGGACGTCCAACCCGTTCCACAGGTTGGCGCACGCCGCCAGCAGGACGACGCCGGCCAGGCGGGTGGCGCCGGGACGGGCGGGCTGGGCAGCCACCACGACCACCGAGCTCCCCGCGATGACGACCAGCTTGAGGATGCCAGTGGTCACGTGGCCCGCCCCCACCGACCGCAGGTGCGCGCGAAGCCCTCGAGGGCCGGAAGGCAGGAGGTCGTCCATCAGCCCGGCGGCGAACACGAGCAGGCTTCCTCCGAGCGAGATCCATGCGGCGGCATCGAGCGATCGGCCCTGCCCGGTCACGATGGCCAGGCCTGCGAACAGACCGACGATCGCCCCCGGGGCGATGGCCACCAGCCCGAGGACGGCGGGAAGCTGTTCGCCCCGGTAGTTCTCCGCCCGGAACCCGTTCCACCCGCTCATCGAAACCCAAGGGCCCGCGGCAGGACCGCGAACAGGATGTCGATTCCCTGCCGCCCTCGATGTGCGAACCCTGCAATGCCGCGCCCGGTAGCCCGGTGGTCGAGATCCGCTGGAATCTCGACCACCCGGAACCCCCGGCGAACGGCGTCGATCGTCATCCCAGTCTCCAGCCCGAACCCCGCCGACAGGGGCCGGCAGGCCTGGAGCGCCTCCTGAGTGATCGCGCGCTGTCCCGACAGCGGCTCGACGGCCTGGAACCCGCTCAGCAATCGGATGGCCCGTCGCGCCGACCGCTTCACAAGCCCGAACCCACCGCTCCGCGCCGGAGGGAGCACGGCCACCGCAAGGTCGGCCCGGCCCTCGAGCACCTCGGACAGGATCGGCCCGAGCCGAGCGGCGGTGTGGCCGAGGTCGGCGTCGGCCAGGAGCCAGACCCCGGCTGGGGGGAGCCGGAGAAGCGCACTGTCGACCGCCCGACCCTTGCCCGCCCGGCGCCGGCCCTGCAAGACCGTGGCCCCCGCCGTCAGGGCCTGGGAGGCGGTTCCGTCGGTAGAAGCGTCGTCCATCACCACCACGTGTGCGACCTGCGGAAGGGAGCGGAGGGCCGACACCGTGGCCGCGATCCGGTCGGCTTCGTTGCGGGCGGTGACGAGCGCGCGCACCCTCCGGTTGGTCACGTCAGGGGCGGGAGGGCGGCCGTCGCTCCGGCCTTGATCCCGTAGTTGCCTCCCTGCCCCACGAGCAGGAGTCGCTCCAGCCCGAGGACGAGCGCCGCTCCACCAACCGAGAAGTCCAGGTCGTCCACGGTCACCATACGCGTGCCGTCGCCGGCAGCTCCATCGGCCCGCAGCGCCGGGATGAACGGATACTCGGTGGACGCGCTCTCGCCCGCACCGACCGTGGCACCGCGCTGGACCAGGCCCTCGACGAGCGGCACGAAGAAGAGCTGCGGATCGATGAGGGGCACGCCCCGCCCACCGGACAGGACGATCACCAGCTGGCCCTTGCCCCCGATCCCCGAGAGGTCCCCCCGCGAGATCGAAGGGGAACCCGGCGTGGTGGTCAGGAAGTTGGCCGTCAGGAGGTCGTCCAGGAAGTCCGGTCCGCTCGGCCCGACGGCGCGACGGGGCGCGCCCACGGCTAGGCGCTGGGCGAGCACCTCGGCCGCGCGCGCCTGGAGCGTCGGCGTCAGTGTGTCGCTCGCCATCCCCAGGAGTTGCGCCAGCGCTTCCCGGGATGATTCGTCGCCGACCGCCATCCGGTCGGTGATCGACAGCTCGGCCACAACCTTGACGGCGGCCTCGGACAGCGACAGCCGGGCCTGGGACAACAGGCGCGGGTCCACGCCGTCGTGCGTGACCATCACCACCGGCCGCCCGGTCAGGGTGCCCGGGTCGAGTGAGGGCAGGATGTCGCCCGCTTGCTGGAGCGCCCCGACCTGCGCCTTGAGATCGCTGACCTCCGCCCGGGTGTCCGAGAGGTCCTGCGTGAGTCCGTGCGTTTGCCGGCGCAGCTCCCCGATCAGCGCGGGCTGAACGACGGACGACCCGAACAACAGGCCGAGCCCCACGGCGAGGAAAATCGCGACGATCGTGAAGATGTGGTACCGGAACGAGATCAAATCAGCTCCTTCAGGTGGAACAGCCACTGACGGAACCGTTCGAACAGGAGGGTCACGTAGGTGCTCAGGACCGGGGAGATGGCGATGATCAGGATCATCACGACGATCGCCGCCCCCACCAGGAACACCGTGTCTCGGGTCCGGATCCTCGGCGTATAGACGCGGGACACGCCCTTCGCGTCCATCAGCGTTTCCCCCACCCGCAGGCGCACCAGGAACGTGCTGGCCATGCCCATCCGCCCCTTGTCCAGGAACTCCCGGAGGTTCCCGTGGCTGCCCACAGAGACGATGAGATCGGCCCCCTTCTCGTGGGAAAGGAGCAGGGCGACGTCCTCGCTCGTCCCCGCCGCGCGCACGATCGAATACGGGACGCCGAGGTCCTCCAGCCTGGCCTGCCCGGGGGCGAATCCGTCCCGGTAGGCGTGGAGGACGACCTCGGTCGGAAGCTTGCGCCGCAGTCGTTTCGGCCGCAACAACGCGAGCCGCAGCGCCGAATCCGACACGCTGTCCATGTCCCCGATGATGAGATCGGGCAGGTACCCTGCGTCGATGAGGGCATCGGCGCCTCCGTCGACGCCGACGAGCACCGGCCGCACGTCGCGGATGTACGAGCCCAGAGCGGCCAGGTCCTCCTTGTACTGGTAGCCCCGGACGACGACCAGGACGGGCCTGCCGGCCAACTCGTGCACCAGCGTGGGCAGCCCCGACCCCCCGAACAGGAGGTCGCGTTCGCGTTGCATGAAGTCCACGGTGTTGCGGGCGAAGCTCTCGAAGCGGTCGGCCAGCCCGGCGCGAGCCTCCTCCATGGCCAGGCGGACCGACGCCTCGCTCTGTCTGACACCCACGGCGAGCAACCGGTCGCCCGACAGGACGCGATCACCATCGACCTTGACCAGGTCACCCTCCCTCACCTTGCGGAGCAACAGCGGGCCCACGCCATCGACGAGGGGGATGCCGGCGTCGAGGAGGATGAGCGGGCCGAGGTTCGGGTACCGACCGGTGATGGAGCGTCCCGCGTTCACCACGGCGGCCACACCCGCCCCTACCAGTCCTTCGGCCGAGACCCTGTCCAGGTCCTCGTGGTCCAGCACGGCGACGTCGCCGGGCTGCAGCCGGCCCACCAGGCGCTTGGTCCGGGCGTCGACCCGGGCCATGCCTTGCTGCGGCCGCTCCCTTCGCTGCGGCCGCCGAAGCAGGCTCCTGGCCCTCGATGTGGACGTGTCGATCGCCTCCCATCGCGCGGACCACCCGGCGGTCGGCGCTGAATCGGATCGGCACGACCAGGGTATCCGAACCAACCCTCGGGCAGGGCGCCGGCCCGGCCGGTTACCGCTCCCCGCCCGGGAGCCCGAACTTCTCGCGTACCAGGGCGTGGAAAGCCGGGGCGTCGTCCCGGCGAACGAGGCGGGCCGGGTTGGGGGCCGCCCCGATCCGCACCCTCGATCCGATCGGAAGCTCGAGGCTCTCCCGCCCGTCGGCCGAGATCAGCCCGGGCTCGTCGCCCACCACCTCCAGGTTCACCGTGTCGTCGGCGCCGATCACCAGGGTCCGGTCGAACACCATGTGGGGCGCCACGGGCGTGACCAGCAAGCACGGGATCGCCGGCGTCACGATCGGCCCACCCGCCGAGAACGAGTACGCAGTGGATCCGGTGGGGGTGGCCACGATGACGCCGTCGGCCGACAGGGTCGTGACGTAGACGTCCCCCACGTACAGGGCCAGGCGAACCAGGCGGTGGCGGGCTCGTTTCTCCACGATGACCTCGTTCAGGGCCCATTGGGGCGCGAAACCATCGCTCTCCGGACGGGCCAGCACGGCCAATCGCTCCTCGATCCTTGCTCCGCCCGTCGCGGCCAGCTCGAGGAGGGGAGGCGCCTCCTCCGGCTCCACCTCGGTCAGGAATCCCATCCGGCCGACCTTTACGCCGAGGACCGGACATCCGACGGCCGAAGCCACGTGGGCCGCCCGCAGGAAGGTGCCGTCGCCTCCCACCGACAGGATCAGGTCGAGCCCGCCCGCGAAGTCGCCGGCCATCCGGGCGTCGGCGTTCGCCGGATCGAACCACCGGACCTGAACATCGCGGTCCTCGAACCATTGCGACAGGTGCTTGGCCGCCGCCATCGCGGTCTCGCGGGCTGGATGGACGACGAACCCGGCCGCCTTCACGATCCCCCTCCGATGCGCAGGCCCTCGCCGATCGCGCCGGTGAGATCGGGCGGCTGCGCGAGACCCCCCTTGACCGCGTGGATGAAGAACTCGACATTTCCGGCGGGGCCGAGGAGGGGGGACGTCATTGCCTTGTCGGACATGGCTCCCGACGCTTTGCAGGCCGCGACGACCTGCTCGAGGGCCCGCCGCCACACGCCCGGGTCGCGAACCACGCCGTGCGCGCCCACGTCCTTCGGCCCCGCTTCGAACTGCGGCTTCACCAGCAGCACGAGGTCGGCGCCCTCCATCGCCACCTCAGCCAGCGCCGGGAGGACCAGGCGAAGGGAGATGAACGAGAGGTCGGCCACCACCACCTGCGGGATGAACGGGAGGTCGGCCGGAACGAGGTCGCGCACGTTCGTGCGCTCCAGGAGGGTGACCCGGGAGTCCCGGCGAAGCTCCCACGCCAGCTGGCCGTACCCCACGTCCACCGCCACGACCCGGGCTGCCCCTCGCTGGAGCAGGCAATCGGAGAAGCCGCCGGTGGACGCTCCGGCGTCGAGCGCATCGCGGCCGGCCACGGCCACCCCGAAGCGTTCCAGAGCCGCGTCGAGCTTGTCCCCGCCCCGGGAGACGTACCGGCGGGGTGGCCCGGCGATCGCAAGAGCCTCGTCCGATCGGACGAGCGTCGACGGCTTGCTCGCGGAGCGGCCGCCGACCACGACCAACCCGTTTCGCACGGCGTCCTGCGCCTCGGTGCGGGTGCGGGCCAGGCCCCGCCGGACCAGCTCGGCATCCAGCCGCCGGCGGGTCACCGTGGCCTGGCTCAGGCCTTGTCCGACCCGGCCGTGCTGCGCTTCGTCGCGGACGTCGGCTTCTTTGCCCGGGGACGCGCGGCTGTCGGCTTCTTCGCTGTGGTCGCCCCGCCCCCGACCTGGCGTTCCAGCTCGCGCACCCGCCGCTTCAGCGCGTCGACCTCGTCGCGGCCCGCGACCCCCAGGGACTTCAGCTGGGACTTGACCTCGCGTTGCACCGCTTCTGAGAGGCGCTGGCGGTTCTTGTTCGACCAGTCGATGAGGTCCCGGGCGACCTTCTGGACCTGCTCGCTGGTCTGGCCTTGCATGAGCGAGCGGGCCATCTCCTGGGCCCGTGCCGGCGACAGCTTCTGCATGGTGGCCTCC
>DASYQW010000335.1 GCA_036005065.1 Candidatus Methylomirabilota bacterium
GAAACCGGCTGGCGGCGCGTCACGGCTGCCGGGGGAATCGGTTCCGGACCTCGGCAGCGTGCGCGTCGGGACCGTCGACGGCCGGCATGAGGCGTACAACTCCGACCCGCCGACATCCGGTGCCCGGCTGCCGCACATCGCTCCGTGGGGGATCCACGCGAACCCGCTTCCGCGTGAATTGCAGGTGGCCAACCTTGACGAGGGCGGAGTGGTCATCAACTACCGGCCGGATTGCGCGTCACGCGTCCTGGCCACGCTGGAGTCAGTCGTCAGGGGCTATCCGGAGTACGTGGTGCTCGCCCCGTACCCTCGCCTCGATCGGTGTATCGCGCTCACGGCCTGGACGCGCATCGACAGATTCGACGAGCCGGACCGGGACCGGGTGGTGCGGTTCGTCGAGGCCCACCGGCGCCGCTCCACCAATGAAGCGCCCTGCGTCGAGTGGCGCCGGTAGTGGCGATGAGCTCCTTGCCCTCGGCGGTGCCAGTAATTGTCTCGCGCACTGAACCACGGAACGCTTCAGAGTCGGCCGGCGCGCGTGGACGCCGCCCGTCTCCCGCCACGATCCGTGGCGGGTGACGCGCGGGAAGCGTCCGGCCTTCACGTTCGCCAGTCCAGTGATACTCGCCGTCTGCTTTGGATCGGCCGGGGAACAACTCCAAGACAGCGCGGGATGATCGCCGAGGCGTCCCAAAATCTCATCGTCCCTCCGTTCGCTCCTTCAGGAGGGCCTTCAGGGCCGCCCCCCGCCGATCGACCGGTCGGGGCATCTTCCAGAAGTGCGCCGGCAACCGTCCGGAGCCGAGGCGAACGAGCCCGGCGTGGGCGAGCTCGAGGAGATGGGAGGAGACGGTCTCCCCGCGGGAGAGGGGAACAATCTTCGCGACCGGTCGACCCCGTTCCGTCACGATGATCTCCTCGCCGGCCTTGACCTGAGCGAGGTACTGACTGAGGGTCGCCTTGAGTTTCGAAACCGCCGCCGTCTTCATACCGCACTCGAGCATGCCCGGAGCGACGTCCAGGGCGGCTACGACGATGGGGCCTGCTTCTCGGCCCAACAGTCGGCTGAGAAGGCCGTCAAAGCCGTCTTCCAGCGGATGGGGGCGGAGGCGTGGGGGCACTCCGTCGCCGATCTGCTCTCCGAACTCGCCGAGCGCCGCGCGGTTCCGGACGCGTTGCGCGAGGCAGCCCTCGAGCTCGACGAGGCGTACATTCCGGCGCGCTATCCCAATGCGCATCCGTCGGGGGCGCCGCGGACGCGGTATCAACGTGGCCACTGGATCCGAGGGCGACCAACTTGAAGTACGTTCGGCGATCGGGCGGGGATGACGCAGGGCTTTCCTGGATGTGCCGCTTCACGATCCGCCGAATCAACTCGGCCAGCGAAACGTCGAGGCGTTTTGCTTCGGCACGGAGCGCCTGAAGCTCCTCGCGGTCCAGGTAGATCATGGTGCGGGCGCGCATGGCGGCATTATAATGGCAGCATCAGGACAACACAAAGGCAGGCCGCCCTGCTCGGTGGAAAGACTCATGGATCTGTCGGCCCAGCGGGCTGCCTATGCCCGAAAGCTCGACCAGGCTGCGCGGACACTCGTCGAGGCGCTATCACCCGTCGATGGTATCGAGCGGATCAGTATCTTCGGGTCCTATGCCCGGGGGCGCCGGGATCTCGCGACCGACCTCGACGTGCTGGTGGTGTGGCAGACCGACAAGCCGTTCGTGGATCGTCTTCGGTTCCTGTACGGGCTCGTCCAGGTGCCGGTGGATCTGGACATGCTCTGCTATACCCCGGCCGAGTTCGACGACCTGAGGGACGCGCCGTTTCTACGCCACATCGCAGGCGAGGAGGTCGTGATCTTTGAGAAGAAGTCCGCTTGAGGAGGGCCGGCGCTGGCTCGAGCAGGCCGAAGCGGACCTTCGATGGGCAGACGACCTGGCCCGACGGGGCGGGTACCACATCGCGTGCTTTCTCGCCCAGCAGGTCGGGGAGAAGGCCCTCAAGGCGTTTCTATATGCTGACGGGGTGGAAGTCGTCCTCGGTCATTCGATCGAGCGGCTGTGCGCGGAGGCGGCCGAGCAGCACGCGCAGTTTGGCGAGCTGGCTCGACGCTGGTCGATCCTCGACGGACACTATGTGCCGACGCGCTACCCGAACAGCCTGCCGGACAGCATCCCGGCACTCGTCTATACGGAGGACGCGGCGCGGGAAGCTGTCCGCCTGGCCACCGAGATCGTCCGGTACGTCGGTGAGCGGCTGAGCGAGCGGGAGGGCGCGTCGTGACAGGAGGCGGCCCCGCGACGGACCGATTGACCCTGTCAGGCTGGCGGTGAGGGCGGGCCGTGGCGACCGGCCCGGCCCCGCGGTCAAACGGTGGCGGTCAGGATCCCGAGGATCGCCTCGTGGCGCGTGTCGTCTGATTGGCGGCCGATCTCGAGCAGGCGGGGCCGGGGGAGGGCCAGCCAGGCGGCCGCGGCCTCGGGATCGAACTGGGTCCCCGCTCCCCGGGCGGGCGCCCGGCGGTACGGGCGGTCCGACGTCATGGCGTCGAAGGGGTCGGCCACGGATACGATCCGGGCCCCCACCGGGATCGCGGTTCCCCGGAGCCCCTCCGGGTATCCGGTCCCGTCGTAGCGCTCGTGGTGACCCTTGACCGCCTCCGCCTCCCGCCTCAGGGTCGGGTAGGGCGCGAGCATCCGGGCGGCCACGCCCGGGTGGTGCTTGATGCACGCGTACTCCTCCTCGGTGAGCGCGACCGACTTGACCCGCCTCCCTGCGGGCTTTCGTAAGCCGCGCGCCGAGCTGACTTGCCTCGGTCAACTGCGCCCGCCCGGGCCTTGGGGCCGGCGCGCCGTCTCCGGTACACTGGCAGGCGCTGCGGGTCGCCCGATCGGCCCGCCGGCAGGGAGAATCATCATGTCGCCTGAGGTGTCCGAACGGCGCGCCGCGTGGGCGCTGGACCTGCCGAAGAGCGAGGCCGAGATCGAGGCCATTCACCGCGAGCGGAAGCGCCTGGCCGTGGAGCGCGCGCGGCGCTCGACGCTTCTGCGCCCGCGCGTGGAAGGGATTGCGGTGGACAAGCTCGACGATCCCGAGGAATGGCGCAAGATCCCACTGCTCACCAAGGAGGAGCTGCGCACGCTCCCGACCGAGGCGTTCTACCGTGAGTTCTGCCTCGCCCCGCTCGGCGCCGCCCGCGAGGTCTGGCGGTCGGGCGGCGTCACCGGCAAGCCGCTCTTCTACCCGCGCGGGGACGAGGACCTGCGCTACGCCCTCGGGGTCGCCTTCCGGCGGATCTGGCCGTGCATCGGCGCCGGCCCCGGCGACGTCGTCCACGACTCCTTCCCGCTCGGCATCCACCCGGTCGGCCAGCTCGTCGCCCGGTCGGCGCAGCTGGAGGGCCTCAGCACCGTCTGGGCCGGCGCCGGGACGACGACGCCCTCGCTGCTGCAGGTGGAGCTGATCCGCGACCTCCGGCCGACGATCTTCGCCGCGATGCCGAGCTACGCCCTCCATCTCGCCAACGTCGCGGAGGCCCACGGGATCGACCTCGCGGCCTGCGGCGTGCGCAAGGTGCTGGTCAGCGCCGAGCCCTTGACCGACGCCAAGCGGGGGAAGCTCGCGCGCGCGTGGGGCGCTCCGGTCTACAACAGCTTCGGCATGACCGAGGGGTCGATGATCACGGTCGAGCGGGACGGCATGGACGGGATGGTCGCGTGGAGCGATCTCTTCTACCTGGAGGTGATCGACACGGAGTCCGGCCGGCCCGTCCCGGAGGGGCAGCCGGGCGCGCTCGTCATGACGCCGCTCTGGTCCAACACGCTCACCCCGTTCCTGCGCTGGCTGAGCGGCGATATCGTGACGTTGCGGCGCCAGCCGCGGACCGCCGATCCGTTCTCGGTCTTTCCGGTCCTGACTCACGCCCTCCGCACGGAGGGCTTCTTCAAGGTCCGCGGGGTGAACCTCAACCACGCGGACCTCGAGGATTTTCTGTTCGCCCAGCCGGCGATCACCGACTTCCGCGCCGAGGCGGTCTCGACGGCGGGGCTGGATGCGCTCCGGCTCCTCGTCGAGGTGCGGCGTGGCGGCGAGCCGGCGGCCGTGGCCAAGAGCCTGGCCGCGGCGGTCAAGGCCCGGTTCGAGCTGACGCCCGAGGTCGAGGTGCTCCCGGCCGGCACCCTGGCGGCGGAGTTCGAGAAGACCGTGAAGGCGCCGCGCTTCGTCGACAAGCGATGACGGCGGCGACGCCGACCCGCCTGGTCGGCCGGGCCGACCACATTGGCAGCCTCCTACGCCCGCGGGCCCTGAAGGACGCCTACCAGCGGCTCAGCGCCGGAGAGCTCGACGCGGCCGGGTTCGCCGAGGTGCTCGACGGCGCGATCCGCGAGGCGATCCGCCGCCAGGAAGCGGCCGGCCTCGGCGCCGTCACCGACGGCGAGTTCCGCCGGCGCTCCTGGTTCGCGGGCTTCGTGGACTCGGTTGACGGGCTGGTCCATCGCGACACGCACGTGAACTTCATGGAGGGCGAGGCGGACAGCCTGTCGGTGCCGGTGCCCCACACCGAGGGCCGGATCCGGCGCACCCGGGGGATCGCCACCGCCGAGTTCGCGTTCGCCCGGTCGGTCGCGACCCGGCCGGTCAAGATCACGCTCCCCTCGCCGTCGGTGATCCACTTCTTTCGCGGACCCGACGGCGTCGATCGCCGGGTCTACCCGGACGAGGAGACGTACTGGGGAGACCTTCTGGCCGTCTACCGCGCCGAGATCACCGAGCTGGGCCGCCTCGGCTGCCGCTACGTCCAGCTCGATGAGGTGCCGATGGCGCTGCTCTGCGACGCGAAGATCCGGGACCGCCTGGCCGGCTGGGGCTGGGATTGGCGCCGGCTGCTGGCGCGATACGTCTGGGCGGCCAACGAGGCGATTCACGACCGCCCGCCGGACATGGTCGTGGGCATGCACATGTGCCGGGGCAACTTCCGCGGCCACTGGATCGGCTCGGGCGGCTACGAGCCGGTCGCCGAGGCGGTCTTCGCCGGGACGGGCGTCGACGTGTTCCTGCTCGAGTACGACAGCCCCCGTGCCGGCGACTTCCGCCCGTTGCGCTTCGTGCCTCCCGGCAAGGCCGTCGTCCTCGGGCTCGTCACCACGAAGCACCCGGCCCTCGAGCCGGACGCCGCGCTTCGCCGGCGGATCGACGAGGCCGCGAACGTCGTACCCCTCGAGCGCCTGGCGCTGAGCCCGCAGTGCGGCTTCGGGACGACCGTCGGCGGCACCCCCATGACCGAGGCCGAACAGTGGCAGAAGCTCGGTCTCGTCGGCCGCGTCGCCGCCGCGGTATGGGGGTAGCGGAAGCCCCTCGGCCCCGGTCGCGTCGCGGTGCACTGTGAGACGGTGACGGTCTGAAGGCGCCGGCGGCATCGTAGTGACGTGCCCCGGTCCGGCGGTCCCGGGGCCCGCTCGCGTCGAGCCATCGAGAGCCTGCGCCGCTGACCAAGTGTTATCCTGGACCCAGACCCACAGCGCGGTTGGCGCAAGGTCGCCGGTAGGAGGAGTCTCGCGATGGCGGTCGAGTTGGTCAGGCACCGGTTCACGGTGGCGGACTTCCATCGGATGGCCGAGGCTGGGATCCTGGGCGGGGACGATCGGGTCGAACTGATCGACGGCGAGATCGTGGAGATGACGCCCATCGGAAGCCGGCACGCGGCCTGTGTGGACCGGCTGGCCCAGCTCTTCTTCGAACAAGTGGGGCGGCGGGCCATCGTCCGCGTCCAGAGCCCCATCCGGCTGGGGGAACACTCCGAGCCTCAGCCCGATGTGACGCTGCTTCGCCCCCATCCGGACTTCTATGCGGCCGCACATCCACGCCCTGAGGATGTTCTGCTGGTGGTGGAGGTGGCGGAGACCTCGGCCCAGCTCGACCGGACCGTCAAGGCGCCGTTGTACGCGCGGGCCGGCATTCCGGAACTCTGGCTGGTGGACCTGGAGGCGGAGGCGATCGTGGTTCATCGGCTCGCGTCGTCCGAGGGGTATCGGGACGTGCGGACGGCGCGGCGGGGGCAGCGCCTCTCTGTGGGCACCCCGCTGGAGCTGGACGTGGCGGCAGACGCCGTGCTCGGAGAGCGCCCCGCGTAGGGCGCCTCGCCGCCGACGAGCCAGGGCGCGCGACGCCGGGGCCTCTCGCGCGGTGACAAGCAGCGGGACCCGCCGCGTAGTGCTCGGGCAATTCGGCGCGCTGTACCGGCCGACGCGGGGAGCCATCCAAGTCCCGGGGCCGCGCGCTGCCGAGGCCCACCGCGAGCCGCCTCAGCCGCCCTCCACCCGCATCCGGGGATCCAGCACGTCGCGCAGCCCGTCGCCGAGCAGGTTCAGCCCGAGGACCGTCACGGAGATCGCCGCCCCGGGCAGCAGACAAATCCAGGGGGCCTCCCGCAGATAA
>DASYQW010000336.1 GCA_036005065.1 Candidatus Methylomirabilota bacterium
GAGAAGCTCGCGCACGTGAAGCAGGTGGTCGTGGAGGCCGTGCCCAAGACGGGGTGGGCCGTCCTGAACGCCGACGACCCCCTGGTGCTCGAGATGCGGAAGGCCTGTTCCGGCTCGGTGATCCTGTTCTCCATGCAGGAGCACCACGACCTGGTCGGCCGGTGGGTCCGGCGTGGACGCAAGGCGGTGGTCCTGGAGAAGGGGCCACTCGGGGAGATGATCGTGATCAAGGAGGGCCGCCGGACCATGCCGGTGGCATGGGTCCACACGCTGCCGGCGACGTTCGAGGGCCGAGCCCGGATGAACGTGCAGAACGCCATGGCCGCGGCGGCCGCGGCCCATGCCGCCGGAGCCCACCTCCACGACATCCGCCAGGGGCTGCGGTCGTTCACCACGAGCTTCTACCAGGCCCCCGGACGGCTGAACCTGATCGATCTGGACGGCGTGAAGGTCGTCATCGACTACGCTCACAACCCGCACGGGTTGAAGAGCCTGGGCGAGTTCGTGGAGCGCATGACAGCCGACGAGGGCGGCCGCTCGTGGTCGGCGAACCTCCGCCTGGCGGTGGTGGCCACGGCGGGGGACCGCCGCGACGAGGACATGCGGGAGATGGGCCGGGTTGCCGCCCGGTACTTCGACGACGTCATCATCCGCGAGGACCGCCACACGCGGGGACGCGACCGCGGCGCGACGGCGGCCCTGGTCCTGGAGGGCGTCCAGGAAGCCCGGCGTGCCGGGGCCCGGGCGGGACACGTCGAGGTCGTGCCCAACGAGCTGGAGGCCACCAAGCGAGCCCTGGACCGGAGCCGGCCCGGCGACCTGGTCGTGCTGTGCGTCGACTACGCGACCGAAGCCTTCAAGGAGGTCGAGGCCCGCCGCTCGCTCGCGGCGCCCAAGGTGCTCCAGGCCGCCGAGGGCGACGGCCAGTTCCTCGCCGTGGGCGGCGACCCAGATTTCATCCGCGAGCACCCGGAGACCGGGCTGTAGCCGTCGAGCGGACCGGAGTCCCGATTGCGTGAATCAGACATCGAACGCGTGCTTGAGGATCGGCGGCGAGAGCTCGAGAGCGAGCTCGAGATCTTGACCCACGTGCCTCGCGACCCAACAGCGACGGTCTCCTTCGGCAAGCGTGTCGGAGAGGGCACGACGGAGGCCGTCGAACGGATCCACACGACCTCCGCGGCCAGAGCCCTGGCGGCCATGCTGGACGACGTCCGGCGGGCCCTGGCCAAGCTGGCCGAGGGGAGCTACGGCACGTGCGACGCGTGCGGGCGGGCCATCTCGCCTGAGCGGCTGGAGGCCATCCCGTGGGCGGTGCTGTGCATCGCGTGTGCCGGCGCCCGCGGCGGCCGGCGCCGCGACGCGATCTAACCAGGGCGAGCCTTCGCTCGTGAAGCGCGGACCGAGCGCGCCAACCGGCGCACCTCGTCCGGTCCCAGGCGTTGGGCGCCGTGCTCCTCCAGCCAGGCGAAGATCTCCGGCCGCTGCCCCAGCGCGGTGACGGCCACCACGTCGCCGGGGCTCGAGCCCCTCGCCATCCACTCCAGCGCGTGGACCTCGTCGGGGAAGACCGGGACCTCGGCGGCGCCCCCGTCGATCGCGCCGGCCCGGAGTCGTTCCACGAGCTCCTGTGGGTCGCGGCCTCGGAGGTACCGGGGGAGCTCGGCGACCGCGATGTGGTCGGTGCCGCGCGCGGCCCGATAGGCGAAGGCGTGGATGATGTCGTCCCGCCGGTCGCCGGCGGCGCAGATCGCCATCCACACGTCTCGAGCCCGCGCGCACAAGCCTTCGCAGATCTCGGTGAGGCCCATCATCCCGGCCTCGTTGTGGGCGTAGTCCACCACCACCACCCGGCCGTCGAGTGTGAACAGGTTGGCCCGCCCGGGATTCCGTTCCGGATCGAGCACGAACGAGCGCAGCCCACGGGCCACCGCCCGCTCGGGGAGACCGATGGCGAGCGCGGCGGCGGCGCCGGCCATCGCATTCTGGATGTTGGTGCTGGAGAGTCCGGCGATCGTCATCGGCACGTCCTCCAGCCGGACCAGCGGGTGGGCGGTCGAGCGTTCCAGCACGGTCATCCGCCCGTCGAGGGCGGTGACGGCCCGGCCGCCCTCGGCCAGCACCGTGCGGATGGCTGGATGGTCCGAGTCGAGCGAGAACAGCCATACGCGCCCGCTCGATCCCCTCCGCATCGAAAGCACGCGGGGGTCGTCCGCGTTCAGGACGTCCCAGCCGCGCGGCCGCGTGATCCGGGTGATCGTGGCCTTCACCTCCGCCAGCTGATCCAAGGTGTGGATCCCATGGAGGTCGAGGTGGTCGGCCGACACGTTGGTCACCACCGCGACGTCGTTGTGTTGCACGCCGATGCCGCGGAGGAGGATCCCGCCCCGCGCCGTCTCCAGCACGGCGACGTCGGGCTCCTGTGCCAGGGCCATAGCCGCGCCGCCGAAGCCGGAGTAGTCGCCCTCCTCCACGAGCTCCTCATCCCGATACACGCCGTCGGTGGAGGAGTAGGCGACGGAACGGCCGGCGGTCCGGATAATGTGCGCGAGGAGCCGAACCGTCGTGGTCTTCCCGTTCGTCCCGGTGACGGAGATCACCGGGATGTCAGGGTCGGGGACGGACGGCTGCGGACCGGGGTCGACGGCGCCGATGCGGGTGGCCGCCTCGCCGACGAGCCGCCGCGGCGAGCGGCGTGTCGCCAGCAGCGCCGACAGGACCTCGGCGACCTCACGGCCGAGGGCTTCGGCCGACCCGCGCCTTCGCCAGGGAAACGCCACCACGACCTCCCCGGGCTCGGGACCGGGACGGCCCCGGACGGCCAGTCGGATCCCCGAGGCCTCCGCCAGCCGGTGGGTGATGTGCAATGCCAGACGAGCGGTGAACCGTCGCCGTTGTTCGCTGTTCGGCCTGCCGGCCTTCGCCGCCCCCGTGAGCTCCAACGCCTCGGTGATCGCCGCCAGGCGAGCCTCGCTCGCGTCCAGCCATCCGGGAACGGCCAGCGTCAGCTTGACCGCGGGCCGGGTGAAGTAGAGGTTCGGGCCCTCCAGGACCCGCAGCTCCGCGAGCCGGACGGGCTCCATGGGCCGAGCATAGGTCAGGCGTCGTCCCCCGCGTGATA
>DASYQW010000337.1 GCA_036005065.1 Candidatus Methylomirabilota bacterium
GATCGCTGTGCCGACGAGGCCGGCCCACTCCATGCGCCGGTCCTGGCGGGCCGAGTACCGCGCCCAGGTGGTCCATCGCGTCTCGTCTCGGACGAGTCGCACGTCGTGGGCCTGCTCGATCAGACCGCGGAAGTCCGCGTCGAGCGCTGCCCCGGAGTGGAACCGCGCCAGCGACGAGAGCCGTCCCAGGAGCCGCCGGACCAGCACGTGGAACTCCGGCCGGCGGACGAACGCCTCCTCGTGCTTGAGGCGGGTCTGGGTCAGGAACCGGACGCGGATGCCCCCTGGCGGACACGGGAGCGCGGCGCAGTCGGCCAGGGTGACCCGGCCGTCGACCGCCCGCACCAGGTTGTCCTCGCTCCGGTAGGCGGCCTCGGCGGTCCCCCGGATCGGATGCAACGCATCGATGCGCCGGAGCGCCACCGCGCGCCGCCCGCGCCCGATCCGGTCGACCTCCCGGAACGTGACCACGAAGTACGGGAAGAACTCGCGCGCGCGGCCGACGAGGGTCAGGTCGAAGACGACCTCCCGTCCGGCGGGGTACTCGCGGGCGGCGGCCGGCGGCGGGGCGATCACGAACGGGCGTGGAACCTCCTCGTGGGTGCGGAGGGCGTCGGCGCCCGGCGGAGGCGCGGTCTCGAAGACGAGGTGGTAGGGGCACCTCGCCGGAACGGGACAGGGCTCGCCAGGCCGGGACGGGCAGCAGAGGGTCCGAAACGCGTGGCCGAACGCGCCGCGGAGGGTGGAGCCGAGGTAGGCGGGAAGGACGAGCGGTTCCAGCGCCTCCACGGTGACCCGGTACCGCGTGAAGCTGAGCGCTGACTGCGGTGTCATCCCGGCGACTGCGTTGCCCGACTATATCCGACCGGGCCTTCCCCGGCAAGGCGAAAGCGGGCGTCGAGCGATAGGGTGGTCTGGTCGGAGGTGCGACGATAGGTTAGTCGCCTCCCTCGGCATCCCCGGTGTATCCGTTTGTATACGGGAGGGGAGCGTGAACGGCGTCGCGGCCGGAGATGACCGGAAGGCGGGTCACCCGCCGATCTCCACCACCTCCTCATCGATCGACGGCGGGATGGGCTCGTCATGCTTCTTGGCTCTGTAGCACCGCCCGGACGCCGCCCTACCGGCGGTCGAGGCGGAAGACCATCTGAGTGGGACGGACGAACCGGAGGGCGACCAGCAGGATCAGGAGGACGATGGCCATGTAGATGACGGCCATGGCGTCCACCGAGTAGATCGGCCGCATGCCCGCGGCGAAGACCGCGTAGTAGAGCGCGACCACCAGCGTCTGGGAGCCGGCCCCCGACAGGAGGAAGGTCAGCTCGAAGTTCGCCACCGTGTTGACGAGGACCAGGAGCCCGGCCGTCAGGAGCCCGGGGAGCGCGAGCGGCAGGACCACCCGCCGGAACACCTGGAGGCGGCTCGCCCCGTGGACCCGCGCCGCCCACTCGAGGCTGACGCTGATCTGCTCGAAGAACGGCAGGAGCACGAACACGGCCAGGGGCAGCATCGGCACCAGGTTCGCCACGATCACGCCGTAGATCGTCCCGCCGATCCGGTACCGGTAGAGGGTCGTGGCCAGCGGGATGCCGTACGTCATCTGCGGAATGAGGAGCGGGACGAAGTAGAGCAGGAGCACCCCGCCCTTTCCCCGGAAGTCGCGGCGCGCCAGCAGGTAGGCCGCCGGGAAGCCGAGGAGCAGGGCCAGGGCCGTGACCGTCCCCGCCACCGTGACCGTCACCGTGAGGACCTGGCGCAGCTGGAACTCCTCCCAGGAGTACGCGTACCACGCGGTCGTCCAGGTCGGGGGAAACGGCGTGGCGAACCAGCGCCGGGCGAACGAGGAGACGAGGACGTGGCTGACGAGGCCGAGGAGGTTCAGGACGAATCCCAGCACGAAGAGGAAGACCGCCAGGCGCCAGATCCGCCCGCGCATCAGCGCTTCCCGGCTCCGAGCGTGGCCACCCCGGTCGCCCGGAGGCGGCCCCGGAGCAGGAGGACGACGGCGAGCCCGACGAGCTGGCAGGCGCCCATGATCACGGCGACGGCGGAGGCCATCGACATGTCGTAGTGCTCGAACGCCTGCTGGTAGGCGGCGATGGCGATCGTCCGGGTGGCGCCGGCCGGCTGGCCGACCAGGACGGCCGACGGGAAGACGCCGAAGTTCATGACGAAGACGAGGGCGAAGGCGATCGCCGCGCCGGGGGCGATGAGGGGCCACATGACGCGCCGGAACACCGCCCACGGCCCGGCGCCGAGAATGCGGGCGGCGTGCTCCAGGGCGGGATCGATCCCCGAGATGTACCCCAGCAGCATGAGGAAGCAAAACGGGAAGTGCTGGACGAACAGGGCGATCATCACCCCGGTGTAGTTGTGGGTCAGCCGCAGGGGATCGCCGAGCCCGGCCGCCACCAGGAGCTGGTTGGGCCAGCCCTTGGGCCCGTAGAAGCCGTTGATCCCCTCGGCGACCAGGACCGTTCCCAGCGCGATCGGCAGGATGAGGACGGTCGTGATCGTCCGCTCGAGCCAGATCCCCCGGCGCATCGCGTAGGCCACCACCAGGGCGAGTCCGACGGTCAGGAGCGTGTTGGGGACGGCGATCGAAGCGGTCACCCAGATCGTCCGCGCCTGCCAGGGGTCGGTGAGGAATGCGAGGTAGTTGGCCAGCGACAGGCCGCCGCCCGCCCCCGGGCCGGGTCGCAGCGACAGCACGACGCCGTAGGCGAAGGGATAGACGAACATGACCAGCAGGTAGACCACCGAGGGGACGAGCAGCACGAGCCCGGGACCCACCCGGGAGCGGTCGAGCCGCGCGCGGGCGGCCGGCCCGGCGATCGCGGCCGGCGTGCTCACGGGGTGGCTCCCAGGCCGTCCTCGGGCGGCAGCACGACGACGCGCTCCGCCGGGAGCCGCAGCGCCACCGGGCTGCCCACCGCCACCGGCCGGCCGACGCGCGCCTTGACGGACTGCCCCGACGGGAGCTCCACCTCGAGGTCGTGCTCGCGCCCCAGGTATTCGATGAGCCGCACGCGGCCCGACAGGACGTTCACGCCGGGCGCGTCCTCGGTGAGCAGGACGTCCTCGGGCCGGACGGCGGCGATGCCCGCCGCCCCCGGCGCCAGCGGGGCGGCCGTGCGGCCCGCGAGCTGGAGCGTGCCGGCCCGGCCGAGCACCGTCCCGTCGGCGCCCCGTCCGGTGACGGTGAGCGGGAAGAAATTCCGGTAGCCCATGAAGTCGGCGACGAAGAGGTTCGCCGGGCGGTCATGGATCTCGGCCGGTGTCCCGGCCTGCATGACCCGGCCGTCCTTCATGACCACGACCCGGTCGGAGAGGGAGAGGGCCTCGATCTGGTCGTGCGTCACGTAGATCGCGGTGAGTCCGAGATCGGCGTGAAGCCGCTTGATCTCGGCCCGCATCTCGAGCCGGAGCTTGGCGTCGAGGTTACTGAGCGGCTCGTCGAGCAAGACGAGGCGGGGCCCGATCACGAGGGCCCGCGCGATGGCAACCCGCTGCTGCTGCCCTCCCGAGAGCTGGCTCGGATAGCGTGCCTCGAACCCCGGCAGCTGGACCAGCTCGAGCATGCGCCGGACCCGCTCGACGATCTCGCCGCGCGGCCGGCCGCGCAGCTCGAGGCCGAAGGCGATGTTCTGGAAGACCGTGAGGTGGGGGAACAGCGCGTAGTTCTGGAACACCATGCCGAAGCCGCGCCGCTCCGGCGGAAGCCCGTCGATCCGCGCCTCGTCCAGCCAGATCTCGCCGGCGGTGGGCGGGAGGAGGCCGGCCAGCAGGTTGAGGGCCGTCGACTTGCCGCATCCCGACGGGCCGAGGAAGGTGACGAACTCTCGACCGCGCACCTCCAGGGCGAAGTCGTCGAGGACGGTCTTCGGGCCGAACCGCTTGGTGAGTCGGAAGCGGAGGCTCTGGATCAGGGCGGCCATGTGGCTCAACCGCTTCCTTACGCAGATACGGCCCGAAGCGTCCGAGCGCGTCTGCCCGAGCCGCTCCGAGCGCGGGCTTCGCCCGCGGGCCCACCCACCCAGCCCGGAAGGTGGGGGCGGCTCGGAGGGGGGCGGAGCCCCCCTTCGAGAGTGCGTAGGCTCTGGATCACGGCGTCCGGCCCGAGCCCGCCGTCCCCACCCGTCAGGCTCCCCGAGGTCGCTCGGGCTCGGGGGCGCGCCGCGCCTGGCCGAGCACGGCCTTCGGCAGCACGAGCCGGACGGCCATCACCGGCCGCGGCGAGGTCCCGATCTTGAAGTCGCCCACCAGGGAGGCGAGCATGTACGCCTCTTCGCCGGTGAGGCGGGTCGTCCGGGTGATGTACCGGATGGCCGCCCGGGCGGCGTCGCGGCAGGCCTCTTCCAGGGTCGGCGCCGTGCCGACGAACTGCAGGGTCTCGGGCGTTTCGATGACGGGCCGGTCGAGGAACGGGGGGCGCTCCACCGTGGCCCGGAGCGTCACCGTCGCATCGCACTCGAGCCCGGTCCCACACGTGATCCCGTCGCCGATGATCGCGTGAGAATCGGCCAGGAAGAGGAGGGCTCCCGGGACGAAGACCGGGAGGTGGCAGACGGTCCCCGCCCGCAGCTCGTTCTGGTCGAGGTCGCCGCCGTGGGGGCCGGCGTAGCCGAAGTGGTCCAGCACCTCGGGCATGGTCGCCAGGGTGCCGAGCGAGGGGCGCACCGGGATCCGCACGTCGCCGAAGTGGATCATCCCGTCCCGGATCGGGAACGCGCGGATCGTCGGGCCGGGGAACTCTTTGGGAAGGAAGCCGTAGTTCCGCATCACCGCCGTCATGCCCTCCCGGCCCACCTCCATGGCGAGCAGCTCGACACGGAGCGAGTCGCCGGGCTGCGCTCCCTCCACCGCGATCGGCCCGGTGATCTGCCCGAGGGGGTGTCCGACCGCCTCGTCCGTGAACGGGGTGGGCAGGCGCGAGGGATCCCGGATGCCCGAGAACCCTTCGCGCACCTCCACCGTGACGACGTCGCCCGATCGGATCGTGAGCGCCGGACGCGGATCCGGCTTCACGTCCATCAGATACACATCCGGATTCGGCTTCAGCGACTCCACGGGCTCCTCCCCACTAAAAGCCTCCCGGTGTCACGCCGGTTCGGGTTGTACACTACGAAGCTCCCGACCGAAGCGCTCCGAGCGCGGGCTTCGCCCGCGCAACCCCGGGGGGGTGGCTCGGAGGGGGGCTGCGCCCCCCTCCGAAAAACTAGAACTTCTTGATCCGCTGGGCCCCGACCTCCTTGTCCCACCGGTCCATGGCCGCGACGAGCGGCTTCACCGGGAGCTGGGCCACGACCTTGTACTTCTTCTCCATGTCCGTGTACTCGGGCCGCCAGTGCTCGCGCACCAGC
>DASYQW010000338.1 GCA_036005065.1 Candidatus Methylomirabilota bacterium
CCATCGTCCCTCCCACCGGGCCCTCGACAGCCGCGCGCAGCCTTCGACCGGGGCGAAGAAGAATTGGTGGCGGTGGGAGGAATTGAACCTCCGACACGGGGCTTATGAGACCCCTGCTCTGCCGCTGAGCTACACCGCCAAACCCGAGTCATCATAAATGAATCGCCGGAGCAGCTCAACCGCTGGCGCCCGCTGGTGTGCCCGCACGTGTGCCCGCGAGCGTCCGGGCGGCCTCCAGAGGGGCCGGCCGGATCAGATCACCGGCCGACCGGGGGATTGTCTCGGAAGGGATGCGGGTTGAGGCGGGCCCTCGTCCAGCGCTGGAGCGTTCGCAGGCTTACGCCCAGGATGCGCGCAGCCGCCCGCCGGTCACCTCCGGTCTCCTCCAGTACGCGCCGGACGTAACGCGTCTCCACCTCGGCCAGCGTCGGGCGCTCCGGCGCCAGTGGCTCGACGCCCGGAAGGGGACCGACCTCGCGGAGCGTCAGGGTGTCACCCGGGGCCAGGGCCACCGCCCGGGCGATCGCATTCTCGAGCTCACGCACGTTGCCGGGCCAGGGGTGGCGCACGAGCCAGTCGATCGCCGCCTCGTCGAAGGCGGTGATCCGCCTTCCTGCCTTCTCGGCTGCCCGGGCCAGGAAGTGCTGCGCAAGGAGCGGAATGTCCTCGGGTCGCTCGCGCAAGCTCGGCAGCCGCACGGGGATGACGGCCACCCGGTAGTAGAGGTCCTCGCGGAATCGACCCTCGCGCACGCGCGCCGCGAGATCGGCGTTCGTCGCCGTGATCACGCGGAAGGTCAGCTCCTGGCTCTCGCGGCCGCCCAGCCGCCGCACCGTCTTGTCCTGGAGCGCCCGCAACACCTTCGCTTGCAGCGCCACCGGCATCTCGGCGACCTCGTCGAGGAAGAGCGTGCCATCGTCGGCTTCCTCGAGTAGCCCGGGCCGTGAGCGGTCGGCGCCGGTGAACGCACCTTTTTCGTACCCGAAGAGCTCAGCCTCGAGCAGCGTCTCCGGAATGGCGGCGCAGTTGACGGGAATGAACGGACCCCGCCGGCGCGGCCCGGCGTGGTGCAGCGCCCGGGCCGCGAGTTCCTTCCCAGTGCCCGACTCGCCGAGAAGCAGGACGCTGGCGTCGCTGGCCGCCACGGTGCGGAGCACGTCGAGCACGGCCTGCATCGCTCGCGACCGTCCGATCAGGCTCTCCCAGCCGTAGCGCTGCTCGATCTCGGTGCGGAGGCGGCGGTTCTCTTCGCGTACCGCGCGGTCCTCCAGTGCCCGCTGCACGGCCAGGATCGCCTCGTCGAGCTTGAACGGCTTGGTCAGGTAGTCGAACGCGCCGTGGCGCATGGCTTGGATCGCCGTCTCCAGACTGCCAAAGGCCGTCATCAGGATCACCCGGCCTCCCGGCGCTCGCTGCCGCACTTCCCGAAGGAGCGTGAGCCCATCCATGCCCTCCATCCGGAGGTCCGTCAGAACGACCGCCGGCTCGACCGTCTCGAGGGCCTGGAGAGCGGCGGCGCCACTGGTCGCCCCGCTCGGTTCGTAGCCTTCCCGCTTCAAGGCGGCGCAGAGGATGTCGACCTGTTCGGCGTCGTTGTCGACTACCAGGATTCGGGCACTCATGCTGCTGCCGACGAAGCGGCCGGGAGCCAGATGCGCACCGTGGTCCCGCTACCGACCTCGCTCAAGACCTTGATGCTCCCGCCGTGTTCCCGAATGACATCGCGACAGATGGCGAGGCCCAACCCGGTCCCGCGTCCCGGAGGTTTCGTGGTGAAAAAGGGATCGAAAACACGCGGCAGGTCGTCGGGGCGGATCCCGACGCCGGAATCGGCCACGTCGAGGACCACCCCCGGCTGCCCGCCGGGCCGCGGAGCTGCATACGCCCGAATCAGCAGGGTGCCCCCGGCGAGGGTCGCCTCGATGGCGTTGATGATCAAATTGATCATGACCTGCTGGAGCTGGTTGGGATCCCCTTTCACCGTGAGCTCGGGTGCGAGACTACGGCTCACCGTGAGGCCGGCCCGGCGGGCGGTGGGTTCGAGCAGTTCGAGCACGGCGTTGACGATCGGGCCGAGGGCGACATCCTGGATCTCGGGCTTCCGGGGCCGCACGAGGTCCAGAAGCGAGGCGATGATGCCGCTGATCCGGTCGATTTGCGCCACGATCGTCCGCAGGTGAGCGGCTTTGGGGTCGTCCGCCGCCAGATCGCGGAGAACGTACTCGGCTCGCCCGGAGATGATGTTGAGCGGGGTGCCGATCTCGTGGGCGACCTCGGACGCGATCCGGCCGGCCACGGCGAGTTGCTCCGCCTGCCGAACTTGCCGGGCCAGATCGAGCCGGCCCTCGGACTCGGCGACCAGCTGGCGACGCGCCTCGGCCAGCCGCTCGGTCATCTCGTTGAAGGCGCCGGCGAGCCGGGAGAACTCGTCATCGCCGCGGACTGCAATCGTGACCGGTTGCCCGGCGCCGAGCGCCTTGACCCCGGCCATGAGAGTCCCGATCGGCTTGAGGATCGTCTGGCGCGCCCCGATCCAGACGAGGACCGCGAGGGCGACGGCCAACATCCCCACCCGCTGAACGATTTCCCATCGAGCGGCCGCGAGCTTCGCGTCGACGTCGCCGGCGAGTCGGACGATTTCCATCACTCCGCGGAAGGCGCTCGGTCGTCCTCGCAGCGGCACGATGGTGTAAAGGACGCGCTTCCCGCCACGTCGCTGGAAAAAGATGACGGGCTGCCCGACCTCGATCGCGTCCCTCAGGGCCGTCTGGGGGATGTCTTCACCGATGGTCAACGGGTTCGAGACGACGACTGGCCGGAGCGCCGCGTCGAAGATCCGGATCCGGTCGATCTCCTCCTGCACGCGCACCACTTCGGCGAGCAGGTGCCGGATGTCCGAAATCTGTCGGTCGCGGAGCGCGTTCTCGACCGCCACCTGCAGGGCGGTGGCTGTGATCACCATGCGGTGCTGCTCTTCGGCGAGGAACTGGCCCTCCTCGATGTGGAGACGCAGGACACCGTAGCCGCCGATGACCAGGACGAGGGGGGCGACCAGGAGCAGCAGCAGTTTCGCACGCAGGCCTGGACCTACCATGCGGCTCCGGCTACCCGCGCCCCGACGAAGCTGGAATCATGCGGCGGCTGGAGGACCTCGTAAGACCTGGACTCATGCTGACATACGGGTGCCGGGCGGTCAACGACTGGCCCGATCGTGCTGTCCGGGGAGCTACGACGTCATGGTGACCCTCATCGCGCCCCCGGCGGCGTGCCGAGCGTATGTCGCTGACGCCGCCCGCGTCGGCCGGGTCGTCGTGACCGGCGCTCAGGATGTCGTCGGGGCCGGATTGCGCGTGGCGAGGGCGCCGCGAAGGACGCCGAGCAGCGTGACGAGTCGGAACGGCTTGTCCAGGTATCCGGTCGCGCCGAGACGCATCGCCGTCTCGCGGGCCTTCGCCCCGCCGAAGGCGGTGATGATGATCACCGGAATCTCCGGCCAGCGCTGCCGAAGCGAGGGCAGGATCTCGAGTCCCCAGTCGCCTGGCATCTCGTGGTCCAGGATGATCGCCGCCGGTTCCACTCGCGGCAGGAGCAGGAGAAGCTCGTGGGCGTCGAACGCCTCTTCCACGCGGAAGCCGGTCGCCGTCAGGAAGTCCCGGATCACGGCACGCATTTCCACGTCGTCATCGGCAAGCAGGATGGTGGCGTCGTCGAGAGTCGCCGGCGTCATCGGGAGGCCTCCGGCTCGACCCGCCCTGCATTCCGTGAGGCGCGAGCTCGGAGTGGGCGAGCACGTCCACGGCGCTCGCCCTGGAGGAGCCATACCAGGCGGTTCCATTCGACGGGCTTGGAGAGGTGCCCGTCGAAGCCCGCGGCGAGCGTCTGCTGGTAGTGTTGGTGACGATCCAGGGCCGTGAGGGCGAGCACGCGCAGGCGAGCGCGGGCCGGGTCGGCCCGCAACCGCTGGATGAACTCGAAGCCGTCCATCACGGGCATGAGCAGGTCGCACAGGACGACGTGGGGGTCGTGGCGGCGAGGACCCGGAATGCCTCCTCGCCGTCCCCCGCCAGGAGTACACGCGCTCCCATCGCTTCCAGGAATTGCCGCAGAGCCTCTCGGCTGTCGGCGTGGTCCTCTACCACGAGGACTCGGAGCCCCTCGAGAGCACCGGCCGCCGCGGCGGGGCGGCGCCGGTCGGATAGCGCCGCCTTTCCGCCACGGCGGCCGGCCGCCCGAGGCCGGACGGACTGCTCTCGGGCGCGTCGTGTGGGTAGGGCCACGGATGCCATCGCCCGGGACGCCTCGCAATGGACGTGCCACCGACGTGCAGGTCCAAGAATGCCAAGGCTTCCCGCCGGTTGTCATCCGATGGCTTTGAATCTTCCACCGGTTCGGGCGACAGGATGGCGCGGCCGCGACAGCGTGTCGCCCGCCTCAGGTCCTCTCGGGCGCCCCGGCCCGACGCCGCCAGGCCGGGGCGCTCCGCACCGCCGGATCGGCCCTCTCATTGCCGGAGGCCCTGGCCGCCCGCGTGTGGCATCCGGCAGTCCAGGAGGCACGACCAGGCGCCAGACGGTGGCCGTGGCCCTGAAAGACCTGGACACGGTGGGCCAGTCGCCGGCGGTGGGCCGCCTCTAAAAGTGACCTCCGACAGCGTCATCCTGATCGACGGCCATCGCGGGCCGGCGGGCTTTCGGGCGGCCGCGTTGGACAGCTTCGACCCCTTTGTTATAATTCCTCCGATCGATCCTCACCCCCGAGTCAGGCGACGCCGTTCCCGATCATGAACCCTGGGGGCAGAGTTCACGGAGGAGTTATGTGGTTACGGAGACGACCTCGGACCGAGGACGAGGAGAACCCGTCGTACTGGGACGATGACGACAGCGGGGACAAGGAAGGCGACGAGGACGGCGACGAGGCCGACGAGGACGTCGACGACGAGGACGAGTTCGAAGACGACGAGGACGAGTTCGAAGACGACGAGGAAGAGTTCGAGGACGAGGAAGACGAGGACGAGGACGAAGACGACGAGGAGGACGAGCCGGAGGCCGGCCAGTAGTCCCGCCTCTCCCGCTTCGATGGTCGGTTAGCCCGAGGAGTTGCGCATGCCGCTGACCCATCTCCGTGTCCTGGATCTCACGCAGGTGCGCTCGGGCCCCACCTGTACCCGGCTGTTCGCCGACTTCGGGGCCGAGGTGATCCGCATCGAGCGCCCCGGGGAGGCGGACCGGGCGCGCGAGGCCTTCGATGCCGTCGACCTCCACCGCGGCAAGAAGAGCATCCTGCTCGACCTCGGCAAGCCCGCCGGGCTCGAGGTGTTCCTCCGTCTGGCCCGCTCGGCCGACGTGGTGGTGGAGAACTTTCGGCCGGGCGTCAAGCACCGGCTGGGCATCGATTACGAGCGGCTCGCCGCCGTGAACGGGCGGCTGATCTACGCGAGCATCTCGGGCTTCGGTCAGTCGGGTCCCTATGCGGATCGCCCGGGGTACGATCAGATCGTCCAGGGGATGTCGGGCCTGATGTCGATCACCGGCACCGAGCACACGGGGCCGCTCCGGATCGGCATCCCGATCGGCGACCTGCTGGCCGGGTACTTCGCGGCACTCGGCATCCTCGTCGCGCTCGCCGAGCGGGAGCGGTCGGGCCGCGGCCAGTGGCTCGATACCTCGCTCCTCGCTGCACTGGCCGGGAGCCTGTCGTTCCAGGCCGGCAAGTACCTCAACACCGGCGAAGTCCCGCCGCCGGTCGGCAACCACCATCCGCTCACCTCGCCCATGGGCGTCTACCGGGCGCGGGACGGCCATCTCAACCTGGCCGTCGGCTCGGAGGTCATGTGGCGCCGCTTCTGCGAGGCGATCCGGCAGCCGGGGCTGGCCGACGACCCGCGCTTCGCGACCAACCAGGGCCGGATCGACCACCGGCCGGCGCTGAACGCGATCATCGAGGAAGTGTTCGCCGGCGGATCCACGGCCGAATGGGTGGAGCGCCTGAACGCGGCCGGGGTGGCGTGTGGCCCCATCTACCACGTCGGCCAGGTGTTCGAGGACCCGCAGGTGCGCCAGGCCCATCTCGTCGAGGAGGTGCACCACCCCGTGCACGGGCCCATGCGCGTCCTCGGCCAGCCGGTCTTTCTTCACCGGACCCCGGCCAAGGTGACGGCGTCCTCGCCGCTGCCCGGGCAGCACACGCGCGAGGTGCTCCAGGCGGCGGGGTACGACCCCCTGGCCATCGAACGGCTCCTGGCTGACGGGGTGACGGCCGAGTCACGACCGGGGGCGCCCGGCGGCGACCGCGCCGGCGCGACCGTCACGAGGACTGCCCCATGAGCGACGAGATCCTGGTCGAGCGCACCGGAAGCATCGGTACCGTCGTCTTCAACCGCCCCCAGATGCGGAACGCGTTCAACCTGGCCATGTGGACCGCCCTGCCCGAGATCGTCGAAGGATTGAACCGCGATCCCGGGGTCCGGGCCATCGTCTTCCGGGGGGCGGGCGAGGAGGCCTTCGCGTCGGGAGCGGACATCTCCGAGTTCAAGCAACACCGGAAAGACCGCGCCACGGCCGAAGCCTACAACCGGCGCACCGAGGCGGCCCATCACGCGCTGGAGGGGAGCCCCAAGCCGACCGTGGCCATGATCTACGGCTTCTGCATGGGCGGCGCGATGGCGATCGCCATGGACTGCGATCTTCGCTTCGCGGCCGACACCGGCAAATTCGGCATCCCGGCCGCGCGGCTCGGGATCGTGTACGGGCTCCACTCGGTCAAGCGCCTGGTCAGCCTGGTGGGGCCGGCGGCGACCAAGGACATCCTCTTCTCGGCCCGGACGTTCGACGCCGCCGAGGCCCTGCGGCTCGGCTTCGTGAGCCGCGTGCTGCCCGCCGCCGAGCTGGCGACCCATACCTACGAGTACCTCGCCCGGGTCGCCGACAACGCCCCGCTGTCGGTCGAGGGGGCGAAGCTGATCGTGGAGGCCATCGTCGACGACGGGGGGGCGGGGAAGAAGGCCGAGATCGATCGCCTCCAGCTCGCCACCTTCGACAGCGAGGACTACCGCGAGGGTACCGCCGCCTTCCTGGAAAAGCGCCGCCCGCAGTTCAAGGGTCGATAAGCGCCCGATGCAGGAGCTCATCGAGCGGCTGCTCCGGGAGCTCGGGGAGGATCCGACGCGGGACGGCCTGAGGGGCACGCCGGCGCGGGTCGAAGCCTCCCTGCGCTTCCTCACCTCCGGCTATCGGGTAGACGTCCGAGAGATCCTAGACGGCGCCGTCTTCGTCGAGGACAGATACGACGAGATGGTGCTCGTCAAGGACATCGACTTTTACAGCCTCTGTGATCATCATCTCGTCCCATTTTTCGGCAAGGCCCACGTCGCCTACATCCCCGACCGGAAGATCCTCGGCCTCTCGAAGATCGCCCGGCTGGTCGAGATGTACAGCCGGCGCCTGCAGGTCCAGGAGCGCATGACCAGCCAGATCGCCCACACCCTCCAGGACGCCCTGCGGCCCAAGGGGGTGGGGGTCGTCGTCGAGGCCATGCACCTCTGCATGATGATGCGCGGCGTCGAGAAGCAGAACTCGAAGGCCGTGACCTCGGCCATGCTGGGGGGCTTCCGGGACCGGCCGGCGACGCGGGCGGAGTTCCTCGAGCTGCTCAAGAGCCGCGGCTCGCTTATCTGACGAGGGGTTCGGCCCCGCCCTCGCGCGTGGTATACTTCATGATGTGCGGACCCGAGCGGGGCGCCCGGGTCACGCGTCCTCATCCCTACGCCAGGAGGAGTGCATGGTCACGATCACGGAATCGGCCGCCAAGAAGGTCCACGACCTGCGTCTCGAAGAGGGGAAGCCCGACTGGGGTCTTCGTCTCCGGGTCGTCGGCGGGGGCTGCTCGGGCTTCTCGTACGAACTGGGCTGGGAGGATGCCGAGCAGGAGGGCGACCAGGTCGCCGAGTCGCAGGGCGTGAAGGTCTACGTGGACCCGCAGAGCGTCCAGTACGTCGGCGGCGCGGAGATCGACTACGTCGACAGCCTGTACGGATCCGGATTCTCGATCAAGAACCCGAATTCGAAAGGCACCTGCGGCTGCGGCCACTCCTTCCAGGCCTGATCGATCCCCGCGCCCGCCGTGCCTGCCGTGAAAGTAGCGGTCTGCCTCTTCGCCCGCTACCGTGAAGCGGTCGGCCGCGACCGGGTCGAGGTCGAGGTCCCCGAGGGCGCCACGGTCGAGGAGGTCTGGCGCGCCGTGTCGGCCGCCCATCCGACGCTCACCCGCTACCGCCCGCACACGCTCTTCGCCATCGGCAACGAATACGTGGAGGCCGAGCGCCCCGTCCAGGCGGGCGACGAGGTGGCCTGTTTCCCTCCGGTGAGTGGGGGGAGCGCTCGTGTACCGCGTCACCACTGAGCCGCTCTCCGCCGACGTCCTGGCCGACGCCGTCACCGTGCCCGAGGCCGGGGGCGTCGTGGTGTTCCTCGGCGTCGTGCGGAACATCAACGCCGGCCGCTCGGTCGTGGCCCTCGAGTACGAGGCGCACGTCCCCATGGCCGAGGCGAAGCTGAAGGAGATCGGCGAGGCGGTCTACCGTCGGTGGCCGGGGGTCAAGCAGGTCGCGATGGCCCACCGGATCGGCCGCCTCCGGGTCGGCGAGGCGAGCGTCGTCCTCGCGGTCTCGGCGGCGCACCGGCATGACGCCTTCGAAGCCTGTCACTTCGCCATCGACCGCCTGAAGGAGACCGTGCCGATCTGGAAGAAGGAGATCTTCGAGGACGGCGCGGTCTGGGTGGGGCTGCAGGGCGAGAGCCCGCCCGCCCCTGCGGCGGGGTAGAGGCCGGTGTGGTCGCGCCGCTCGATCCGGAGCCCGGCCCGGCACCCAGGGAAGAGACGCATCTGGTCGATGCCGTGCGGGACGCGGTCGTCCGACACCGCCTCCTCGCCCCGGGCGATCGCGTTCTCGTAGCCGTCTCGGGCGGCCCCGATTCGATCGCGCTGCTGGACGTCCTCACGCGGCTGCGCGCCCTCTACGGCCTCGAGCTCGCCGTGTGCCACGTCCACCACGGCCTCCGCCCGGACGCCGATCGCGATGCCGAGTTCGTCCGGAACCTGGCCACCCGTTTCGGGTGCCCGGTCACGGTCGAGCAGGTGGCGGTGCGCCACCGCGCGGGCCGCTCGCCCGAGTCGGCGGCCCGGACGGCGCGCTACGCCGCCCTCGAGCGGGCGGGGCGCGCGTGGGGCGCGACGCGCATCGCCCTCGGTCACACGGCGGACGACCAGGCGGAGACGGTCCTGATGCGCGTCCTTCAGGGCGCTGGCCCGCGCGGTCTCGGCGGGATTCCGATCCGTCGCGGCCGGCTGATCCGGCCGCTCCTCGAGTTGGAGCGAGCCGTCGTGCTCGCGCACCTCGAAGCCCGCACCCTCCCGTGGGTCGAGGACCCGACCAACCAGGATCCGAAGATGCTCCGTAACCGCATCCGGCACGAGATTCTCCCGCTGCTCGCGGCCCACGGCTGGCCCCGGATCAAGGACGCGCTCCGGCGGACCGCCCGGACCTCTCGGGAGACCGTCGAGGCGCTGGAAAGCCTGCTCGCCCCCCGGATCGCCGGGCTGGCGCGGCCGGTCCCCGGCGGCCTCGCCGTCGACCTCGCGGCGATGGCAGGGCTGCCACCCGGTGCCGTCAAGACACTGTTGCGGCGCGTGATCCTCGACGTCGGGGGCGGCGCCCCGGGAGCGGAGCGCCTGTCGGGACTCCGGGCTCATCACCTCGAGGCGCTCCACGGGCTCCTCGGAGCGGCGGTCGGGGCGCGGGTCCGTTTACCGGGCGGTTGCGTGGTCGAGCGCGTTCGCGATGGGCTCTGGGTGACCGCCCCGGCCGGGCGGGCCCTCGGCCGGGTCGAGCTCCGCGTCCCCGGGGAGACATCGGTCCCAGGCCGCGGGCTGCGCCTCGTGGCAGAGGCCGGCCCGATCGGCGAGGGCCGCCTCCTCGATCCGGCCTCGGAGGTCTGGTTCGATGCGATGGCCCTGCCCCCCCGGCCCCCGACCATCCTCGCGGTCCGAGCGGCTCGCCCCGGCGACCGCCTGGTTCCCTTCGGCGAGGCGCACCCGGTCCGGGTGGCGACCCTGCTGGCGCGGGCAGGGACGCCGCGCCCGGCGCGCACCGGCTGGCCGCTCCTGGTCGCCCCCCTCGGCGAGGGAGGCGCGGCAGGCGACGTGGTCTTGTGGGTGATCGGGGTCCGCCGCGCGGCGGCGGCCCCCGTGACGGACGACACGACGGTGGTGCTGCGGGTCCGCGCGGTCCGGGACCCGCAGCCCGTTCCGATGGAGGACGCCCCGTGAGCCGACTTTCATCGATGCGAACGCTCCTCGTCCTGGGCGCGTTGCTGGTCACGGGCGTCCCGGCCGCCGCACAGGCCCCGGCGCCGGCTCCGGCCCTCGACCCGAAGATGATCCTCGAGAGCCTCGAGCGGGCCTTCGTGTCCGTCGCCGAGCGCGTGATGCCGGCCGTCGTGCACATCGATGCCACCCCCAAGGATTCGCCGCGAGAGCGCGGGCCGGAGCGCACGCCGCGGGATCCGCGCGAGCGGCTGACGCCGCCCGAGCGCCGGGAGTTCGAGCGGCGCTTCCGCGAGTTCTTCGGCGAGGACTTCGAGCGCTTCTTGCGGCCGCGGCCACCCGAGCGGCGGGAGAGCCGAAACCAGGGCTCGGGCGTGATCGTCGACAAGGCGGGCATCATCCTGACCAACAACCACCTGGTCGAAGACGCCGGCGAGATCGAGGTCCGTCTCTCCGACCGGCGGCGTCTCAAGGCCAAGGTGTTGGGCCGCGACCCCAAGACCGACCTGGCCGTGCTGAAGATCGAAGGCGACGGCGACTTCCCGACGGCCGAGCTCGGCGACTCGGACCGGCTCCGGATCGGGCAGTGGGCGATCGCGGTCGGCAACCCGTTCGGCCTCGACCGCACGGTGACCGTGGGCATCATCTCCGCCACCGGCCGGCAGGGGGTCGGCGTGGCGACGTACGAGAGCTTCATCCAGACCGACGCCGCCATCAATCCCGGCAACTCCGGCGGCCCCCTCGTGAACCTCGACGGCAAGGTCGTCGGGATCAACACCGCGATCGTGTCGGTGGGACAGGGGATCGGGTTCGCGATCCCGATCAACATGGCGCGCCGGGTGGTGCCCCAGCTCCTGGCGACGGGCCGCGTGACCCGCGGCTGGCTCGGCATCCGCATCCAATCCCTCACCCAGGACCTGGCCCCGGCCTTCGGCGCCAAGGAAGGAGAGGGCGTGCTGGTGGCGGACGTGATGCCGGGGAGTCCGGCCGAGGCGGGGGGGCTCAAGAGCGGCGACGTGATCGTCGAGTTCGAGGGGCAGAAGATGCTCGAGATCCCGGATCTCCAGCGCATCGTCGCCGACACGGAGCCGGGCAAGACCGCCCGGCTGACCGTGCTCCGCGACGGGAAGCCGGAGACGGTGTCCGTCAAGATCGGCGAGATGCCGGGCGACGAGCCGGTCGTGGCCTCGCGCGGCACCGAGCGCTGGGGCCTGTCCGTCCAGCCGATCACGCCGGAGCTGGCCCGACAGTTCAAGCTCTCGGGCTCGGGAGGCGTCCTCGTCGCCGAGGTGCAGGATGGAAGCCCGGCCGAGCGCGCAGGCGTCCGCACCGGCGACGCCATCCTCGAGGTCAACCGGCAGCGCGTGCGCGATCCACAGTCCTTCGAGCAAGCGCTCTCGAAGGCCGAGCAGGACGTGCTCCTCTTCATCCAGCGAGAGGGACGCTCACAGTTTGTGGTGATGAAGTCCGAGCGCTGACCGCGGACCGATGCGCGTCGCCCCGCGGCGTCCTCGGCGCTCAGCGCGCCTCAACGTATGCGGCATACGCCTCGGCGCGCTTCGAGCCTGCGTCCTAGCGGTGCTCGCGCCTCGGTCCGCGGAACCGCGGGGCGAGGCCCGAGCCCCGGGTCGTCTGGCTGTCGGAGTAACCCCGGCGCCGACCACCGAGCGCGTGGTGCATCGAGGAGTGCTCCGAGCGGCGGCTTCGCCGCCGCCACGACGGGGGGGCATCGGGGGGGTCTTCCGAGACCCCCCCGAATTGATCTAGCGACGCCGGAGCTTGGCGAGCTCCTCCTTGGCCTTCACCGCTTCCTCGGTCGACGGGAACTGATCGACGAGAAATTGAAGGCGCGCCTCGGCGAGGGCCG
>DASYQW010000339.1 GCA_036005065.1 Candidatus Methylomirabilota bacterium
CACTCGGAGGCCGTGCTTCGCCGGATGACGGATGCCCTGACCCACCGCGGCCCGGACGGCGAGGGCTATTTCTGGACGTCCGTCCCCGACGGGGCGGGGCGCCCGACCGGCATCGGGCTCGGGAGCCGGCGCCTGGCCATCATCGATCGCGCGCTCGGCCACCAGCCGATCCACAACGCGGCCTCGACCCGCTGGATCGTTTTCAACGGGGAGATCTACAACTACCAGGACCAGCGGGCCCGCCTGGCGGCCGACGGCTACCCCTTCTACACCCGGTCGGACACGGAGGTCGTGCTCGCTCTCTACGAGCGGTACGGCGAGGACTGCGTCCGGCACCTCCGCGGGATGTTCGCCTTCGCCGTGTGGGACGGCCCCGCCGGGCGGCTCTTCCTCGCCCGGGATCGGCTCGGGATCAAGCCGCTCTACTACACCGAGACCGGGGGGACGTTCCTGTTCGCCTCCGAGCTGAAAGGGCTCCTGGCCAGCGGCCTCGTCGACCGGGCCGTCGAGCCCCGAGCCCTCGTCGAGTTCCTCGGCTTCTACCACGTCCCCCCGCCGCTCACGATGCTGCGAGGGGTCCGGGCGCTCCCGCCGGGGACCCATCTCACCTGCGCGCCGGACGGCGGGCCCCGTCTCACCCGGTACTGGGAGGTCCCGGTCCCGCCCCCCTGGCCCCGCGCGACCGACGAGGCGGCGCTGGCCCGGAGCCTGCGGGCCCGGGTCGAGGAGTCGGTCAGGATTCATCTCATGAGCGAGGTGCCGCTGGGGGCGTTCCTGAGCGGCGGGATCGACTCGTCACTCCTGGTGGGCGTCATGAGCCGGCTGCTCGACCGCCCGGTCGAGACCTTCTCGGTGGGGTTCGTCGAGGCCGACCGCCGCTACGACGAGACGGAGTACGCCGAGCTGGCGGCCCGGCACTTCCGGACCGCGCACACGCGGCTGACGCTCTCCGACACGGACGTCCTGGCCGCGCTCCCGCGCGTCATCTGGGGGATGGATCAGCCGTCCGGCGACGGCGTCCAGAGCTACTTCGTGTCCCAGGCGGCCCGGAGTCGCGTGACGGTGAGCCTGTCCGGGCTGGGGGGCGACGAGCTCTTCGCCGGCTACTCCCAGTTTCTGACCCTGCCCCGGGCCGAGCAGTGGGACCCCGTCCTGCGCCGCATCCCCGCCCCGGTCCGGCGCACGGCCCTGGCCGCGCTGCGGCGGCTGCCCCCGGCCGTCCGGGAGCGCACGCGGGCCCGACACCTCGCCGACCTTCTCTACGGCGCCGGGGACTTCGCCCGGCGGTACGAGACGACCCGGACGCTGCTCCGGTCCTGGGAGCGGATCCGGCTGCTGTCGCCAGCCCTGCGGGCGGGGCTGGACGACGCCGAGGCGAGCGACTCCCGGGTGCGGGAGGCCCTCGGCGCCCGCCGGGACCTCGACGTGATCGACCGCCTCACCTATCTGGAATTGACGGGCTACATGCCCGACATGCTGCTCCGCGACATGGACGCGATGAGCATGGCGCACTCCCTCGAGGTCCGGGTGCCGCTGATCGACCATCAGCTCGTCGAGTTCGTGACGACCGGAGTGCCGCCGTGGCTCCGCGTCCGCGACGGGATCCAGAAGTACATCCTCCTCCGGGCCTTCCACGATCTGCTCCCCGAGCCCATCCGGACTCGCCGGAAGATGGGGTTCGAGCTGCCGATGCCGCGCTGGCTGCGCGGCACCCTCAGGCCCACCGTCGACCGGGCGCTCGCCCGCGAGACGGTCGCCAAGCGAGGGCTCCTCGATCCGGAGAGCGTCCGGGAGCTCCAGCGGGCGTTCTACGGCCCGCGCGGGGGCTCCGTCTCGTACCTGCGCGTGTGGAGCCTCGTCGTGCTCGAGCTGTGGTGCCGGCTCTTCCTGGACCGGGCCGGCCCCGGCGTCGAGTCGGTCACGACGGCCGACCTGGTGGCGTGACGACGAGCGCCGCGCCGGACGCGCTCCGGGTCCTCGTCGTCGGCCACACCTACACGGTCCGCCTCAATCGCGACAAGTTCTACGAGCTCGCCAAGCGGCCGGATCTCGATCTCGTGGTGGTCACGCCCGAGATGTGGCCGGACTACATCCAGCCCGTCTATTCGCGAAGCGAGCCCGGCGAGCCGCTCGACGTGCGGCCCTTGCCGACCTGGAAGGCCGGCAACGAGGTGCTCTACGTCTACCGGCCCGCCCTGCTCGGCCTGATCCGCCGGTTCCGGCCCCACGTCCTCCACGTCGAGCAGGGGGCGTCGGCCCTGGTCTACTTCCAGTGTCTGGTGGCCGCCCGGCTGGTCGGCCGGCGGCCGCGCGCCCTGTTCTTCACGTGGGTCAATCTGCCGTACGCGCGCCCGTGGCCGTTCTCCTGGATCGAGCGTTACAACCTGGCCCACACCGACTGGGCGATCTGCGGCAATCGGGACGCGGAGGACGTGCTCCGGGGCCGCGGCTATCGCGGGCCGGTGACCGTCCTCCCGCAGCTCGGGGTGGATCCCGAGGTGTTCCGCCCGCTCGAGGTGCCGGAGCTCCGGAGCCGGCTGGGACTCAAGCACTTCGTGATCGGCTTCGTCGGGCGCCTCGTCCCCGAAAAGGGGCTGCGCACCCTCGTCCAGGCGGCGGGGCGCCTGGCGGGCGAGTACCAGCTCCTCCTGGTGGGGCGCGGGAGCCTGCGCGCGGAGATCGAGCGCGCGGCCGGCGCACTCGGGCTCGCCGACCGCCTCGTCCTGGTGGACCCGGTGCCGCACGATCAGGTGCCCGGCTATCTCAACTGCATGGATGCCCTGGTGCTCCCCTCCCTGACCACCCCCGCCTGGAAGGAGCAGTTCGGCCACGTCCTCATCGAGGCGATGGCCTGCGGGGTCCCCGTGGTCGGGTCGAGCTCGGCGGAGATTCCCCGGGTCATCGGCGACGCCGGCCTGATCTTCCGCGAGGGGGAGGCCGGCCAGCTCGCTGCCCACCTCCAGGGGCTCATGGACGAGCCGACCCGGCGGGCCAGGCTCGGCCAGGCCGGTCGCCAACGCGTCCTCGCCCATTTTTCGCACCGGCGGATCGCGGACGAGACCTACGAGATCTACCGGCGTCTGCGGCCGGTCTAGAGAGCGGGGGAGCGTCACGCTCGTGGATCCGCGGATCTCCTGGGATCTCGGTGAAAGGCGAAAGGGGGCCCTGCTGTCAGCGGCGAGGTCGGCCGCGTGCCTCGTCCTGCTGGCCGCGATCCTGGCGCTGGCCACGTGGCTACGGCTCGAGCGTCTCGCCGAGTATCGGTACCGGGACCTGGACGGTGACGCGGTGGCCTACCTCCAGTTCGCGCGGGGGCTGCAGCTCACCGGTCCATTCGTCACCGGCTACATCGAGTCGGGCCTGATCTGGCTCGTCAAGGGCGCGGTTGCGGTGTGGGGGGACCAGCCGATCAGTATCCGCCGGCTGACGGTCAGCGCGTCGGTGGCCACGGTCGCCGCGACGTACATGCTCGGGGCGAGACTCTTCGGACCCGCCACCGGTCTCCTGGCGGCCGGCCTCTTGGCCGTGAACCGGGAGCTGATCTTCCAGAGCGTCCGGGGGCTCCGGGAGGAAGCCTTCTCGGTCGTCCTGCTCCTGTTCGTCCTGACGCTGTCCGCTGGCCGGTGGCCTGGAAAGCCGGCCGGCTGGATCCTGGCGGGCCTGCTGGGCGGCGCCCTCGGGCTGATCCGCCTCACCGGACTTGCGTGCGCCGGAACGTTGCTCGCCGCCCGGGCGCTGCTGAGCTTGGCCTCGCGCGATCGACCCTGGCCAGGGACGCTGTGGAGCGCGTCGTTGGCCGCGCTCCTGGCGGGGACGTGCGTCTTGCCCTACCTGGCCTCCAGCCTGCGTGAGTTCGGGGACCCCTTCTACAGCCTCACGCTCCACGCCACGTTCTATCGCAACTTCGAGTACGCCGGTCGACCGGGCTTCCCGTCCCGGGAGGAGCTGGCGGTCGACTCCCACGCGGGACCGCCGGTCACGCCCTTCCAGTATGTGTTCCGGCTCCACGGCCCCGTCGAGGTCATGAAGCGGTACATCGCGGGAGCCCGCCAGCTCTACGGGCTCTGGGCCGGGTCGTTCGGGACCCCCATCGCCGTCGCCGGCCTGGCGGGGCTCCTCGGGCTGGCCGGGACCCGCTGGTGTCTCCTGCCGCTCGCCCTCGGCGCCGCCGTCTTCCCGTTTCTGTTCGTCTTCGGGGTCGCCCCGGACACGAGCCGCTTCGCGGTCCCCACCTTTCCCTTGCTCGCCCTGGCGTCGTCATGGGCCCTGATCGGGTCGGCCTCCTGGGCGCACGCGCGGCTCGGCGATCGCCTGACCCGGGTGGGGCTGTCGCCGCCCCGAGGGTCGCGGATTGCCGGGTGCGCGGTCGGCCTCGTCTTGGTCGTGGTGGTGGCCGCCTACGGCGACCAGGAGCTCCGGTCTCTCCAGTATTTCTACGACGAGGACTTCAACGATCTGGCCTGGCGCGCCTCTCACGAGGCGTGGAGGCTCGAGGGTTGGTCCCTGGCGACCGATGGCCTGAGCCTGGTCCCGGGGCAGCGGGGCGAGCTGGTGTACCGGTTCGACCGTCGGCGGTTCCAGCGGGCATCCCTCCGCGTGTGGTTCTACACGCCGCCCGGCGTGGCGACCTGGCTCGAGGTCTCGGACGACGGCCGATCGTTCACGACGGTCGGTCACAACCGCGACTATCACGGCGAGGTCGTGGACCTGCCGGACATCGTCACGAGGCGGAAGCGGTTCTACCTGCGCCTCCGGGCCAGTTACGAGGCATCGGAAGGGGCCGAGAAGCTCGTCGTGGACAAGTTCACCCTTCGCCTCCACGACTGACGCCCTCGATGCCGAGACGCGACGGACGCGCTTCGATCTCGAGTCGCCGGCTAGGTGCCGCCGTCGGTGTGCTCCTCATCCTGGGCCTGGCGGCCTGGCTCCGGTACGAGCGGATGCTGGTGGCCGAGTACCACGAGCAGGACCCGGACGTGACGAGCTACACGGAAGAGGCGAAGCGGGCCGATCGCTTCTACCACATCAGCGTGTTCGAGCCGCTCTTCATCGTGGTGACCAAGGGGACGCTCCTGACGATCGGCGAGCGGTCACACTACAAGAACATGCGGGTCCAGTCGATCGGGTTCGGCCTTCTCGCCATCGTCCTGACGTACCTGATCGGGGTGCGCCTGTCGGGCCGCCTGGTGGGTCTCGGCGCCGCCTTCTTGATGGCCACCAACGAGCTCCTGGTGTTCAACGACCAGCGGGGCCTGAAGGAGCAGCTCTACATCTCCCTGATGCTGCTCCTGACCTACGTGCTCTTCCTCCGCCGCGAGCTCCCGATGTGGTCGCGCTACGCCCTGGCCGGCGTGGTGGCCGGGGCGATGGTCCTGGTGCGGATCACCGGCCTTCAGATCTACGTCATGATGCTCGTCATGGCGCTCCTGGTGGATCGGGGTCGGTGGAGCGACCGGCTGCGATGGGCCGCGGTGAGCGTGGGGCTGGTGGGACTCATCATCGGCCCCTATCTCTACGGATGTGCCCGGGTGTTCGGCGATCCACTGATCAGCATCAACTGGCACGCGAGCTACTGGCGCAATGCCGAGTTCGGTGGCCTCCCCGGATTTCCGTCGAAGGCGCAGCTCGCGGTCGACATGCACGCGGGCCCCCCGATCAGCGCCTTCGACTATGCGTTCCGGCTGCATTCGCCCCGCGAGGTCGCCGCGCGCTATCTCCTCGGGTACCGGATGGCCGTCGGGGACTTCCTGATCGAGCATGGGGGAGGCTGGCCGTATCTCGTGTTCGGCGCGGTCGGGCTGGCGTGGCTGGCCGCGCGGGGCGACTGGCCATTTGCCGTGCTCCCGCTCGTCGCGGTCTTCCCGGTCGTCTTCACGGTGCCGGTCGGGAGCAGCGAGACCCGCTTCGTGATCCCGATTCTGCCCTTCTTCGTCCTGGCCGTGGCCCGGGGCCTGGTGGGCCTGGCCGGCGTCGCCCGCGCGCTCGCGATGTCGG
>DASYQW010000340.1 GCA_036005065.1 Candidatus Methylomirabilota bacterium
AGCCGCGGCGCCACCGGCTCGATGAAGGGCTTGCCGAGATAGAACGCCAGCCCCGTGCCCAGGAGGAACAGGGCGATGCCGACGGCGATGTCGTTGACGCGGGGCAGGGTGGAGACGCCGCCGTGCAGGAGGCCGAACGCCGCGCCCGCCGCGCCCGCGACGAGCACGCCCAGCCACGGCGAGCCGCTGAGGTAGGCGACGGCGTAGGCGCTCATGGCGCCCATGACGAGCGTGCCCTCCAGCCCGAGGTTCACGCGGCCGCTCTTCTCGGTGAGCGTCTCGCCGAGGCTCACGAAGAGGTAGGGCGTGGAGACCCGGGCGGCGCCGCCGAGCACCGCGATCAGTACGCCCCACCAGCCGAGATCCGTCGCGGGCGGCACGTCACACCGTCGGCGACCGGAAGATTTTGAATCGCCCGTAGAGCGTGTTACCCGCCAGCACGGCGACGAACAGCAACCCCCGGAGCACGAGCGTGGCGGCGTCGGGCAGACCGAAGCGCCGCTGGAGGAGACCGCCGCTGGCGGAGATCCCACCCAGGAGGATCGCCACGAAGACCACCGCCAGAGGGTTCTGCCGTGCCAGGAAAGCCACCAGGATGCCGGCGTAACCGTAGCCGACGACCAGCGACGAGCTGGCGAAGCCGTGGACGGCGACGATCTCGATGGTGCCGGCCAGCCCGGCGGCGGCGCCGCCGATGAAGCACGTGGCCAGCACCATCGCCCCGACGGGCAGTCCCGCCGTCTGGGCGGCGCGGACGTTGCCGCCGAGGATGTCGACGGCGAAGCCGAAGGTGGTGTGCCGCATCAGCCCCCAGGTCAGGAGACAGGCGACGACGCCGAAGGCCAGGCCCCAGTGCACACCCGTCCCCGGCAGCTCGCCGATCATGAGCCGCTCGCCGATGCTCCAGCTCGCCGGCTTGAGGACCTGGGCGAAGTCGCGGATTGGGCCGGTGACCAGGTGGTTCATGACCGCGATGGCGATGTAGTTCAACAGCAAGGTGCAAATCGTCTCGTTCACGCCGCGCCAGTGGCGCAAGGCACCGGCCACGCCGATCCAGAGGCCGCCGGCCAGAGCTCCGGTCACGCACATCAGGGCGACCGCGAGAGGCGGGGGCCATCCCGCCAGCGTCACGCCGGCCAGGACCGCGGCCACGCCGCCGACCACCAGCGCGCCCTCCCCGCCGATTACCAGCAGCCCGGCCCGGGCCGGCAGGGCCGTGCAGAGCCCCGTCAGCATGAGGGGCGCGGCCTGGGTGAGCGTCTGCTCGATCGAGAACCAGGTACCGAAGGCGCCCAGGAAGAGGGCGGCGTAGACCTCGAGCGGGCTGAGGCCGCGGAGCACGACGAAGGCCCCGAACAGGACCAGCGCGGCCAGGAGCGCGGCTGCCGAGATCGCCGCCGTCTCCGCCCACGACCGGACCAGCACCGGCTACTTCTTGAGGCCGGTCTTCCCGATCGCGCCCTCGACGAGGAAGTTGACGGCGAGCTTGAACTTGTTGTCGTCGTTGGCGATGACCTGGCCCTCTTTGAGGATGACGTTGCCCTCGTTGTCCTTGAGCG
>DASYQW010000341.1 GCA_036005065.1 Candidatus Methylomirabilota bacterium
CACGCCGTCGCAACCCGCCGGACGCCGATCGACCGCGACGGTGCTATGATGGCACGAGCCGATGACCGCGCGCGCCCGCGCGAGGTTCGGCCTCGGCGATCCGGGAGCCGCAGCGTGCGCCTTCGAACCCTCTACCGGGCCGGCATGGTGGTGGCGGGGGTCTTCCTGGCCCTCCTCGTCTACCTCGCCCTCCGCCTCCACGACAACCAGGTCGCCCTCGTCGCCAGCGAGCAGCGCCGCGCCGCGTCGCTGAAGATCGCTCAGGAGCTCAAGCAGAGCTCCGACGACCTCACCCTCATGGCCCGCCTCTATGCGGTGACCGGCGACCCGGAGTTCGAGCGCCGCTTCCACCAGATCCTGGGCATCCGCAATGGAGAGCTGCCGCGGCCGGAGGGCTACTCGCCGACGTACTGGGACCTGGTCCTGGGCGGCGGGCGCGCGCCGGGGGCGCCCGGTCCGCGGGAGTCGTTCCAGGCTCGGATGGCGCGGCTCGGATTCACGCCGGACGAGATGGCCCTGCTCTCCGAGGCCCAGGGCCGCTCGGACGCCCTGGTCGCCCTCGAGCAGCGCGCCTTCGCGGCCATGAAGGGGCGGTTCCCCGACGCCGCGGGTCAGTACACGGTCTCCGGGCCGCCGGACCCGGCGACCGCCCGGCAGATTCTCCACGGGGAAGACTACCTCGGGCAGAAGGCCCGGATCATGGAGCCCATCGGCCGCTTCATGGAGGCCGTGGAGCGGCGGACGCAGGCGGAGCTGGCGGCGCTCCAGGCCGTGCAGGCCCGCGACGTGCGGATGACGCGGTGGCTGACCGGCCTGCTGGCCCTTCTGGCGGTCCTCATGGCCGTGCACGGGACGCGCCGCGTGCTCCGGCCGATCTTCGCGCTGGAAGCCCAGGCCCGGCGCATCGCTGCCGGGGACTACGCCAGCCGGAACGCGATCCGGAACCCCAGGGAGCTCGGCACGCTGGGGGAGACGCTCAACCGCATGTCGGCGGCCATCGAGGCGGACGTGGCGCAGCGGGCCCGGGTGGCCGAGGTGCTCCGCGAGGCCCGGGAGAAGGCCGAGGAGGCGGCCCGGATGAAAGCCGAGTTCCTGGCCAACATGAGTCACGAGATTCGCACGCCACTGAACGCCATCTCGGGCGTGACGCAGCTCGCGCTCAGAACCGACCTCTCCCCGCGACAGCGCGACTACCTGACTCGCATCCGGGCCGCCAGCACGTCGCTCCTCGGCGTCATCAACGACATCCTCGACTTCTCCAAGATCGAGGCGGGCCGGCTCGACCTGGAACATGTGGAGTTCTCGCTGGACACCGTGCTCGAGAACGTGCTGGCCGTGGTGGACCTGCGGGCCCAGGACAAAGGGATCGAGCTCCTCTTCGATGTCCCTCCCGACGTCCCGAGGGACCTGGTGGGCGACCCGCTGCGGCTGGGCCAGGTGCTCGTGAACCTCCTCGGGAACGCCGTGAAGTTCACGGAACGGGGCGAGGTGGATCTGGCGGTGCGCGTCCTCGACCAGTCGGCGGAGAAGGTGCGCCTGTCCTTCGTCGTCCGCGACACCGGAATCGGCATGACTCCCGAGCAGACGGCCACGCTCTTCCGTCCCTTCACCCAGGCCGACGGCTCCACGACCCGCCGCTACGGAGGCACCGGGCTCGGGCTCTCGATCTCCAAGCGGCTGGTGGAGCTGATGGGCGGGGAGATCGGGGTCGAGAGCCGGCCCGGCGCGGGCAGCACGTTCCACTTCGCCGCCGGCTTCCGGCCGGGGACCCGTCGGGCCCGCTCCCGCGCGCTCCCCGAGCAGCTCCGCGCGCTCCGGGTGCTGATCGTGGACGACAACGCGACCGCCCGCGCGATCCTGGCCGAGCCCCTGGCGCGGCTGGGCGTGTCGGTGATCCAGGCCTCCTCGGGGGAGGACGCCCTGGCGACCCTCCGGGCCGGACCCGCCTTCGACCTCGTCTTCATGGACTGGCGGATGCCCGGCATGGACGGGATCGAGGCGGCGCAACGCATCCGGGCCGAGGCCGGGGCGAGGCACGCGCCCGAGGTCGTCCTGGTGACCGCCTTCGGTCGGGAGGAGGTCCGCGAGGCGGCGGCCAGGGCGGGGGTGAGGCATTTCCTCGTCAAGCCCGTGAGCCCCTCGACGTTGCTCGACACCGTGGTGAGCGTGGTCGCTCCGGCGTCGGTGGCCTCGGCCGCGGCCGAGGCGGTGCCCCGCGTCGGCAGCCTGGACGGCACGCGGCTCCTCCTCGTCGAGGACAACGAGGTCAACCGCATGGTGGCGACCGAGCTCCTGGAGCAGGCGGGGGTCGAGGTCGACATCGCGGTGAACGGGCGCGAGGCGGTGGAGAAGGTCCGAAGCGACGGAGCGTACGACGCGATCCTCATGGACCTCCAGATGCCCGAGATGGACGGGCTCGAAGCGACCCGCCGCATTCGCGAGGACGCGCGCTTCCGGACGCTGCCGATCATCGCCATGACGGCCCACGCCCTGGTGGAGGAGCGCCAGCGGTGCCTGGAGGCCGGGATGAACGACCACGTCGGGAAGCCGGTCGAGTTCGAGGCGCTCTTCCGAACGCTCACCCGGTGGGTCGGCTCGCCGGGCGACCGCGGCGCGGCCCCCGAGCCGGAGACCGGCAGGGCGGCGCCGCCTGACCGCGGACTCCCCGACCGTGTCGGGGAGATCGACGTGCGCGCGGCCGTCCGCCGCCTGGAAGGCAACACGACGCTGTACCGGCGTCTGGCCGCCGGCTTCGTCGAGAAGGAGCGGACGACGGCGGCCCGGATCGGCGAGGCCCTGGACGCCGGCGACCTGGCCCTGGCCACGCGCCTGGCCCACAACCTGAGGGGGCTGGCGGCGACCGTGGGGGCCGCCGAGTTGGCGGCCGAGGCCGGGGCGCTGGAGAAGATCCTCGGGGCGGGAAATGCCGATGGCGGCCGCCGGGCGCTCGCCCCGCTGGAGGGGCGGCTGAGTGAGGTCGTCCGCCTGCTGGTCGGGCTGGTGGGGGCGGAGTCCGTGCCTTCGGCCGGGACCCCGCCCTCGGCTCGACCGGCGACGCTGGACCCGGCACGGGCCCACGCGGTCCTGCGGGAGATGGATCGGCTCCTCGACGAGTCGAGCCCGGAAGCGGCGGACCGACTCCGCGACCTGACGGCGGCTCTGCCCGGCGCGGAGTTCGCCGCCGCGCTCGATGCCCTCAGCCGGGCGCTGGACGAGCTGGACTTCGACGCGGCGCAGCGGGCCGCCCGCGAGCTGGCCGCCGCGCTTCCGCCAAGCTAGGAATGTGTCGGAGAAACCAGTCGCCGACCAACGAGCGCGTGGTACATCGATGAAAAGCTAGTCGCCGCGGACGCGGCGCTGCATCTCGGCGAGGTACTGGTCCAGCTCCGCCTGGCTGCTGAAGATCGCGAGGCCAGGCAGGGCCTTGATGATCTCGAAGACCTTCACGATCTGGGGCTGCGCGTTGACCATGAGAACGCCCCCGAGCTGGGCCCGCATGGTCTTGCGCGCGTGGACCAGGACGCGGATCCCGGCGCTGGAGATGAACTCCAGCCCGGCGAGGTCGAAGATCAGGGTGTCGAAGCGGCCGTCCACCAGCGGCACCAGCTCCTTCTCGAGCTGCGGCGAGGTGGCGGTGTCCAGCCGGCCCTCCAGGCGGATCCGGGACGTTCGCTCCGCGCCCGCGACGTTGGTCTCGATCTCGATCCTGAGGGACATCGGGCACCCCTTTCTCGGATGCTCGCTACCCGTCGAGGGCGCGCGCGAGCGTGAGGACGTTCTCCTCCCCCTCGCGGGTCCACGCCGCGCGGGTCACGAGGCTCTTGACCAGGTAGATGCCGAGGCCGCCCGGAAGCTGGTCCTCGTGGGTCTCCGCCATCACGGGGGGCGGCGCCTCCAGGGGGTTGAAGGCCTCGCCCGGGTCGCGGACCTCGAGCAGGGCCTCGCCGCCCTCGCGCCATAGCCGCACGCGGAAGCTCGCCCCCGGGCGCCGCTGGAGGGCGTGGACGGCCACGTTGATCCCCACTTCCTCGAGGGCCAGGGCGAGGTCGTGAGCCGCCTCCTCGGGGATCACGGCCTCCGTACACCACGCCCGCACCCGGTCGGTGGCTTCGACCACCGCGTGGGGGTCAGCCCGCACCAGGAGGTCGAGCGGCACCGGCAGGGCGCGGCGGAGGGCGAGGATCGCGATGTCGTCCGACGGCTCGTCCCCGGCCGCGAACGCGCGGACCGCCGCCAGGAGTCGCTCCACGACCTCCCGGGCCGAGGCGGCCCGGACGCCCTGGAGCGCCGCCAGGAGACCCGACTCGCCGAAAGCCCTTCCTCCGGGCTCGAAGCTCTCGGTCACGCCGTCGCTGTAGAGCACGAACGTGTCCCCGGGGGCCAGCTCGACCGCGGCCGACGGAAACGCGAGGCCCGGCTCGACGCCCGCGATCGTCCCGAGGTTCCCGCCCAGCAGACGCGCCTGGCCGCCGGCCGTCAGGAGGACGGGCGCGGTGTGGCCGGCGATGGCGTAGCGGACGGTCCCGGCCGCGCCGTCCACCGCGGCGCAGGTGAGGGTGACGAACATCGAGGTCGGGTTGTCGGCGCAGAGCTGATCGTTCAGGCGGGCCAGGAGCGCCGGGGCGTCCAGCCCGTCCCGCGCCGCGACCCGCAGGAGGGCGGTCGTCACCATCATGAACATGGCGGCCGGGATGCCTTTGCCGGAGACGTCGCCCAGGACGGCGAACAGCCGGCCGCCCGGCAACCGGAGGACGTCGTAGAGGTCGCCCCCCACCTCGCGGGCGGGCTCCATCACCGCGTGGACCTCGAGGCCGGTGCCGGCGGCCAGCGGTTCGAACTCGCGGGGCAGGGCGCTCGACTGGATGTTGCGGGCGATGCGCAGCTCGCTGGCCACCATCTCCCGGAAGGCGTCGTTGTAGGCTTTCGCCTTGAGCAACGACCGCACCCGGGCTTTGACCTCCAGCATCTCGAATGGCTTGGTGACGTAGTCCGTGCCCCCCATCTCGAAGGCCTGGGTCTTGCTCGACACTTCGTCGAGGGCGGTGAGGAACATGATCGGGATGTCCCGGGTGGCCTTGTTCTCGCGCAGGCGCCGGCAGACCTCGAAGCCGTCCAGTCCGGGCATGACCACGTCGAGGAGGATGAGGTCGGGCGGCGTCTTGTCCACGACGCGGAGCGCCGCCTCGCCGCTCAGCGCCACCGAGAGGCGGTACTCCCCCTTGAGGGCCGACGCCAGCAGGTCGATGTTGGCCTTGGTGTCGTCGACGATCAGGATGCGTCGCTCGGAGAGATCGATCACGTCAGGGTCGCCGTGGATCGCGGGAACGGTGACGCATTGTATCGCGGGGGGCACCGAGGCGCAATGTCTTGTCCACGGGTGACGATCACGCCGGCCGCGCTAGAATAGGGGCAGCGAGAGGTCTCCACCCATGGGACTTTTCCAGGTCAAGGGCCGGATCACGGGACCCACGGGCCGCGTCGAGCAGATCGATCTGCTCGTAGACACGGGCGCCACCCTGCTCGTGATTCCCCGTCCGCTGGCGGACCGGCTCGAAGTCGTTCCGCAGAGGTCCCAGCCAGTCATCCTGGCCGAGGGCCAACGCGACGTGTGGCCCGTCGCCGAGGTCCGCCTGGCCCTGGATGGTCAAGAAGTCACCACGCCCTGCTTCATTGCGCCGGGCGGTCCCGCTCTGCTGGGCGCCGTAGCCCTCGAAAGCCTCTTTCTGGCCGTCGACCCCGTGGCCAAGAAGTTGGTCCCCGTCGAAGGCTTCGTCGGCTGAGAGCCCCCTGCCCTGCTCCTGGCTCCGCTCAATCACGCACATGGTCTTCTTGAAGGGTCGCGTCAGGGGGGGAGCGGCTCGGCGGCCGCGTCCGGCGTGAGGTCGAACGCGTTGAGCGCGCAGGCGATCATCGCGTAATAGCCCGCCGTCGCCGTCAGCTCCACCGTCCCGGGTACCCCCAGGCGCTCGCGGACGGCCGCGAACGTCGCGTCATCCACGCGGTGCGCGCCCAGGAGCTGCGTCACGTACAGCACGATGGGCGCCTCCCCGGCCGTGAGCCCCGCGGGGATGCGCCGGTCGCGAATCGCCGCGATGGCGTCCTCGCGCACGCCGGCCTGGCGGGCCAGCGGAACGTGCGCGGCCCACTCGAAGCGGCAGTCCATCTGGCGCGCCACCGCGAGGATGACCAGCTCCCGTACCGGCGGGTCCAGCGCCGACTCGAAGCGCACGTAGGCTCCCAGGTGCGCGGTGCGGGCCGCCAGCTCCGGGCTGTGCAGGAGCACGGTGAAGGGTCCCACCACGCTCTTGCGGCTCTCGGCGATACGGTCCCAGGCCGCCTCGCCGCCGGCGGGCACATCCGCTCTCTTCTCGATCGTCGGAACGCGCGCCATCGCTCGGTCTCCTTTCTCGGACGGTCGCCCCATCTTGCCCATCCGTCGCCTGCGCGTCAACGCGGAGCTGGCCTTGACGCCCGCCCCGGGGGGCCAGTAGCATACCGGCGCGCCTCCATGCGCACCTACGTCGTCCGCCGTCTCCTTCTCTTCATTCCCACGCTCTTCGGGGCCTCCATCCTCATCTTCGCCCTCATGCGCCTGGTCCCCGGAGACATCGCCGAGATCCTCGTCTACCAGACCGGATCGGAGTCGAGTGCCATCCAGAAGCGACAGATCCAGCAGATCCGCCACGAGCTGGGGCTCGACCAGCCCGTGGTCATCCAGTACCTCGACTGGATGGGGGGCGCGGCGCGCGGGGACTTCGGCCAGTCCTACACGCAGCGGCGACCGGTGGGGGAGATCCTCCGCGAGCGCTTCCCCCGCTCGATGGAGCTGGCCTTCCTCACGCTCGTGATCGCGGTCCTCTGGGCGATCCCGCTCGGCGTGGTCTCGGCCGTCCGGCAGAACACCATCGTCGACTACGCCGCCCGCATCGCGAGCCTCTCCGGCCTGAGCCTGCCGCTCTTCTTCACGGGCGCCCTCATTCTCTACGGCCTGGTGCGCTTCTTCCGCTGGCTCCCGCCGCTCGAGTTCGTGGCCTTTACCGAGAACCCGCTGGAGAACCTCAAGCAGCTCGTCTGGCCGGCGGTGGCCCAGGCCTACTACATCAGCGCCCCCATCACACGGCTCACGCGCTCGCAGATGCTCGAGGTGATCCGGCAAGACTACGTCCGCACGGCCCGCGCCAAGGGATTGGCCGAGCGGGCCGTCGTGTATCGCCACGCCCTGCGGAACTCACTCCTGCCGGTCGTGACCTTCATCGGCTGGTGGGGCGGCCGGCTCCTGGGCGGTGTCGTCATCATGGAGATGATCTTCGTGGTTCCCGGCATGGGCACGGCGCTGGTCCAGGCGGTGAGCCAGCGCGACTATCCGACCGTGCAGGCGCTGGTCTTCGTGATGGCGCTGGTCTTCCTCACGGTCAACCTGACCGTGGACCTGCTCTACGCGTGGCTCGACCCCCGCATCCGCTACGCCTGACGCGCTCCCCCCTCGGCCGCCTCGTGGCCCGCCAGCCGCTGGGCGCCGCCGGCGCCCTGGTCGTCCTCGGGCTGCTCGCGGTGGCCGTGTGGGCGCCCCGGCTGGCGCCCCACGGTCCCAAGGACGCGGCCTTCGCGCCCTACCTGCCGCCGAGCGCCGAGTTCCTGATGGGCACGGACCAGGTGGGCCGCGACGTGCTGAGCCGGGTGATCTGGGGCGCCCGCCTGTCCCTCTACGTGGGCCTGGCCTCGGTGGTCTTCGGCGTCACCCTGGGGTCGCTCTGGGGCGTGGTCACGGCCTACTTCGGCGGCTTCGCCGACACCGGCAGCCAGCGCGTCGTCGACAGCCTGATGGCGCTCCCGCCGATCATCCTGGCCCTGTCGCTGATGGCGGCGCTCGGCCAGTCGGTGAACAACGTGATCCTGGCCCTGGCCATCCTGCTCACCCCGACCGCGGCGCGGACCCTCCGGGCGGTGGCCCTCGGCGTCGGCGCCTCGCCCTTCATCGAAGCGGCGCAGGCTGCCGGCTGCTCGCACTGGCGCATCATCGCGCGCCACCTGATCCCCAACTGCCTGGCGAGCTACATCGTCCTGATGTCGACCAACGTGTCCTACGCCATCGTGGTGGAGGCCTCGCTCTCCTTCATCGGAGCGGGGGCGCCGCCCGACGAGCCCTCCTGGGGCGGGATGCTGACCGCCGGCATCCAGGCCCTGGAGACGGCGCCCTGGATGGTGTTCTTCCCGGGCCTGGCCATCAGCCTGGCCGTGTTCGCCCTGAACCTTCTCGGGGATTCGATCCGCGACCTCACCGACCCGCGGCTGCGGGGCGGGCTGGGGTGACCGAGCGAAGCCGTGCTCACGACGGTCCCGTTCGGCCTCGAAGACAGGGACGCCGGCTTTCCAGCGGCAACCCGCCAAGCCAGGCGACGAAACGCGCCCGGTGTGCTCGACCGGCTGCCCCCTCGCCGCACGAGGCGTCCGGGCGTGTCCCCCCCGGGCGAGCGCCGAGCCCGCGCCGTCAGGCGCCGCTCAGCGGGCGGCAGCCGGCTTGCTCTTGCCCCCGCTCGCCTCGTAAGCCTCCACGGCCTCCTTGAGGTCTCGGTACTCGGAACACGGGAAGAAGCAGAGCTTGTCGAGCCGGGCCAGGTGTTCCCTCGCCTTGGGCAAGTTGTCGAGCGCGAGGTAGGCCTCGCCGATGTACTCGTGGGCGCCCCGGTGCCGGGGATCGAGCACCAGCGCCTTCTCGTAGAGCGGGATCGACCGCTCCGGGTCGCCGCCGCGCCGGATCGCGTAGGCGAGCCAGTTGTACGCGTCCGCGTTCTGGCCATCCCGGGTGGTGACCCCCTCGAGGAGCCGGCTGGCGGCCGAGAAATCGCCGGCTTTGATGGCCTTGACCGCGGCCGTGTAGTCCGGATCCTCCCGAGTGCTCGAGCCGAAGGGATCGCCTCCCCCGCTGCCACTCCCGCCGCCACCCCCGCCGCCACCGTCGGGAAGGCCGACGGCCGGCAAACCGAGCAGCCCGGCCAGGACGAGGCCGCAGCAAAACGAGCGGATCGACGTCTTCCCTGTCGCCATGCTTTCCTCCTCGTTCCTCCGGGCAGACTGCGGTCGCTCCCTCTGCCCCATCAACGCTCCGGGCGCCGCAGGGGTTCCGCGTGCGAGTGCATCCTTCGTCCTCGAGATGGTCGACTGCGAGGCGCTCCGCAATGCCATCGCGCTGAACGCCATGATCTTGCACTACGCGACCGCCGTCGATCCTGCCGTTGCCGGCATCGCCCACGCCGTCTTCGGCCCCACCTGGTGTGGCGCGCCCTGCTCCTCATGCAAACCCGGCCGGTCGCGGTCCCGCCCCGCACGACTTCCGCCCTCGAGGATCTGCGGGAGGGTCTGGGTTACGTCCTCACCCATCCCATCATCCGTACCGTGCTCGCGCTCATCGGCGTGGCGAGCCTGTTCAGGCTGGTGTTCTGGGCGCTCTCACGCCGGCGTGGGCCGTCCGAGGGTAGGCGGAGTAAAGCACCTTTTCTGGCGAGGCGTCAAGCCTTTCGCCGGAAGCTCCGGCGGGAGGCGGAAGACCGCCGGAAAACGCGCCGCAGCACAGCGGCTCAGCTCATCCGGGGAGACGCCACGGTGAGCGTGACGATCCGGGCGTGGAGGCGCCCCGGCCTGACGTAGAGTCGCGCCAGCGCGACCGGCAGCGTGAAGCGGCGAGGACCGGCGCTCCCGGGGTTGAGCAGGAGCAGCCGGCCGCGTCGCTCGACGCTC
>DASYQW010000342.1 GCA_036005065.1 Candidatus Methylomirabilota bacterium
CTGGCCGAGAAGCTGCGCGATCGCCTGGTGGCCGGCGGTCGGGCGGCGGAGGTGCTCGACGGCGAGGACATGCGCACGCATCTGTCCAGGGATCTGGGGTTTTCGAAGGCGGATCGCGATACCAACATCGCCCGCATTGCCTTCGTCGCCCGCCTGCTCGCCCGCCACGGCGTCATCGTCATCACGGCGGCGATCTCCCCCTACGCCGAGGCGCGGGCGGACGCGCGCCGCGCCGCCGCCCGGGCCGGCGTCACGTTCGTCGAGGTCTTCGCCGATGCTTCGGTGGAGTCGCTGGTGGCCCGCGATGTGAAGGGACTCTATCGCAAGGCGCTGGCGGGCGAAATCGCGCAATTCACCGGCATCTCGGATCCCTACGAGAGGCCCGAGTGTCCGGACGTCACCGTCCATACCGATCGCGAGTCTGTCGACGAGAGCCTGGAGCGTATCTGGTCGGCGCTCGGACCCTGTCTTTCACCGATCCGAGGTTCGTAGTAGAATCGCGTCCCGTGGCGGCTCCGGGCGCCATCGACGTCCACGCGCACTTTTTCCCCGAGGCGTTCCTCGCGCTCGTCGCCGAGGCGGGAGCGCCGGCGGGCGCCTCCGTGGATCGCTCGAACCCCGAGGGCCCGGTGCTCGCCGTTCCCGGCGCCCGGACCCCGCCGCTCGACGTGCGCTACTGGGATCTCGCCCGCCGCGCCCGTTCGATGGACCGGCAGGGCGTCGCCGTGCACGCGCTGTCCCTCACGGTGCCGATGGTCTACTGGGCCGACGGCGAGCTCGGGAGCCGGCTGGCGCGGGCCTTCAACGATGCGACGGCCGAGGCTCACACGGCGTACCCGGACCGCTTCGTCGGCTGCGCCACGCTCCCGATGCAGGACCCGGTCCGGGCCGTCGAGGAGCTCGAGCGCGCCGCGCGGTTGCCGGGTGTCCGGGCCGTCTACCTGGGGACTAACGTCAACGGCCGTGACCTGTCGGCGCCGGAGCTCTTCCCGGTCTTCGACCGCGCTCAGGCCCTGCGGCTGCCCGTTCTCCTCCACCCGATCGGGGTCATCGGGGCCGAGCGGCTCCGGGCCTACTACCTGAACAACCTCCTCGGCAATCCGTTCGACACCGCGGTGGCGGCGGCTCACCTCGTCTTCGGCGGAGTGCTCGACCGGCTCCCCCGGCTCACGGTCGGCCTGCCGCACGCCGGCGGCGCGCTGCCCTACCTGTGGGGCCGCCTGCGCCACGGCCAGCGGGTACGGCCCGAAGCCCAGAAGCGCGCGCGCCGGCCGGTCCCGGCCTATCTGCGGCGCTTCACCTACGACACGATCAGCCACGACCCCCGGGCGCTCCGGTACCTGATCGACACGGTGGGCGCCGACCGGGTGATGCTCGGGAGCGACTTCTGCTTCGACATGGGGTACGTGCGCCCCCGGGACATCGTCGTGGCCCGGACGGTCGGGCTCTCCCGCCGAGACCAGGAGCGGGTGCTGCGGACCAACGCCGCCCGCCTGCTCCGCCTCGACTGAGCGCGCCGATGGCCAGGGAAATCTCGATCGTGCACCACGCGGACCGGCGCCCCGACGTGGTGATGCCCTACGCGCCGGGCATCGTCGTGCGCCGCGGCCATCTCGTGTTTCTCTCGGGCGTGACGGCCGCCGCCGTCTACCACAGCCACCCCCACCGGGAGGAGGAGTTCGACCTCCCGCCCACGATGGCCGAGCAGGCGGTCCTGGCCATGGAGAACCTCCGGAAGACGCTGGAGGCGGCCGGCTGCACCATGGCCGATCTGGTGGCGGCCACGCGCTACCTGACCGACGTCCGCGAGCAAGACGACCTCAACCGGGTCTGGGCCCGCTACCTCGGCAGCCACCTTCCCACCACGACCACGGTCGAGGTGTCGCGACTCGCCACTCACCCGCGTTGCAAGCTGGAGATCTCCGCCATCGCGGTGACCGACGCCTGAGCGCCACGTGCGTGCGCGTCGACGGCGCTGATCCGGAGGAGGGGAAAGGAGCAGAGCGGTGCGGTATCTCATCGGGACTCGCGAAGGGCTGTTCCTCCACGACGGGTCCGGCACGCCGGCGGCGTCGGGCGACTTGTCGGGCCGCAGCATCCTGGCGCTTCGCGCGACGGGGGCCCGTCTCTTGGCCGGGACGGACGCGGGCCTCTTCCGGTCCGACGATGTCGGGCGATCCTGGAGACCCGGCGGCATCGCCGGCCGAGAGGTGTGGGATATCGCCGTCGCGCCCTCCGACGCGCGCGTGATCTACGTCGGCACCCAACCGGCGGCGCTCTACCGGAGCCGCGATCGGGGGGATTCCTGGAGCGAGATCGACGCCCTCGGGAAGACGCCTGGCGCCGAGCACTGGGGGCTCCCGAACAGTTCGGCCGGCGCCCGCGCCCGGACCATCGTGCTCGACCCCGAGGCGCCCGCGCGCTGCCGGGTCGGCCTGGAAGTGGGCGGTGTCCTGGCCAGCGAGGACGACGGGGCCAGCTGGACCTGCATCCTGCCCGGCGGAAACCCGGACATCCACGTGATGGCCGGCGATCCCGGCCGCCCCGGCGTGCTGTACGCGACCACCGGGTTCGGACGGATGGACTCTCGCGAACCGATGGAGCGGCGGATCGCCGGGCTGTTCGGCTCGGCGGACCGGGGACGGACCTGGCGCTACCTCTGGGCCGACCGAGAGCCCAAGTACACGCGCCCCATGAGCATCGATCCGCGGCCGCCGCACGCCCTGACGGTGGCCTGCGCGCCCAGCGCCTTCGTGAGCTTCCGGGATCCCGGCGGGGCCCGGTCGATGCTGTATCAGAGCACCGACGGCGCTCACACGTGGCGATCGCTGGGAGACGCCGAGCATTCCCCGTCGCCGGCCAACATCCTGGCCGTCGTCCCGGCCCCGGACACGCCGGGCGCGGTCCTCGTCGGGACGGATGTCGGCGAGGTCTGGCAGGTCAGCCCGGACGCCCGGTGGACGCTGGTCACGCGCGGTCTGCCGATGGTCCAGGCGCTGCTTCCTCTGCCTGATCTCCGGTAAGCCTCGGCTGCTCCGCCGGCTCGGCCGGCGGACCCGGAAGGGATACCGGGTGCCGTGGGACCGGCTCGACCTGGAGGATCCCGCCCGCCCGCGCTTGCGGGGCCGGATCGAGGACCTCGAGCCCTGAAGCCCGCGCTCGGAATGGGCAGATACGCGCGGCGGTTCGGCAGGAATCGAGTGCCCGATTACGGCCCCGCCGAGACCCCGGCGGCCGGTGTCAGTGACTGAGCCGGCGGACCTCTTCCTCGAATCCGGGCAGGATCGCCTTGAAGAAGGCGTTCTCGAAGAGGTTGACGACGATTTCCCAGGTGCTCGCCTTCGGGTTCGCCGTGGTTCCGGTGATCGGCGTCACCGTCGCGACCTCCTGCCGTGACCGGTTCTCCAGAAGCCTGGCCACACCACCGACGAGCTTCTCGTAGAGCTTGCGGAAGAGAGTCTTTTCCCGATCCTGTCGCTGGTCGTAGACCTTCATGTCCCTGAACAGCGGCTTGACGTACGCGGTGATCTGCCCGTCCTTGATCGCCAGCTCCGAGTAGAAGAGATCGTTCATCGCCGGCATCTCGGTATCGGTGATCCGGAAGGCGACGTCGAAGTTCGGGCCGTTCGTATCCGGGGTTATGCTCGGGTGCCCGCTAGGTCCCTTCGCCCGAGGGGTGCCCGGTATCGGGTCGTGAGCGGCGGCCTCGTCGCCGCCCTCCACGCAATACGCGCTGCACGGTCGCCGTCAGCAGATCGAAGTCGACAGGCTTCTCGACATGGGCGTCGAACCCCGCCTCCAGCGTGGCCCGGAGGTCGGCAGGGCTGTTGTACGCCGTCACCGCGATGAGCGGAATCCGGGCCCACCGCACGTCGTGTCGGACGCGGGTCGCCAGCTCGAGTCCGTCGATGCGTGGCATGCGGAGATCACTCAAGATGAGATCGGGGATCGTCGCCTCCAGCCCGGCCAGCGCCTCCTGACCATCGCTCGCGACGAGCACCTCGGCGCCCTGGGCGGCGAGCATCTGTCGAAGGGCGTCGCGGCTGTCGACATGATCCTCGACGACGAGGATCCGCAGACCGTCGAGCCGAGGCTCAGATCTGCGCGAGCGCTCGGCGTTCACCCGGGACTCGTGCGATGGGCATGAAGGATGATCGCTGGCTAGGCGGCGCGTGTCGCGGGGGGCCGAGGTCCGGGCCAAAAGGCGTCGAGTCGCCTCGCATCGAGGTCCGACGGCATCGCCACCGGACCGGGGCATCGCGGGACGATCGCCAGGCACCCCTCGTGGCGGCAGAGGCAGCGGACACCGCTCGGAATGTCCCCGGAGCCGCACCAGACGGAACAGGTGACACCCGCGCTCCGGCACGAGCAGATGGAGTTCGCGCAAGCCCTCAGGACCGCCATGGCGACCGCCTCCTCCGCGGAGATCGACGGAAAGTCACACGCCCGACGTTACTAGGGTGGTCAAAGTGGCCGGGGCTTGTCAAGGAGAATTCGCGAGGCTCCCCTAAGGGTTTCTTGTGAGCTTGACCGGGCGTGGTTCGAGCGGTGGGCGCGCTCGTCTACGAGGCTGAGGACGGCTCGGTCGCCTTGGCGGAGGGGGCCGCTCGGTGGCTGGCCCCAGGGATGCGCGACGGCTTGCAGGACTGATACCAGCCGGCGCCGAGCGGCGGTATCAGCCTTGCAGCCTGCAGTCGGGAAAGTGATGACCAGCGAGGCGAGACCGCGTATCCGTCGCCTTCCGGTCGGCGAGGCGCGGACGGCCCACAGCGCTCCGTGGAGACTGGGCGGGCTGTCGATCGGCCAGCTCGCGAAGCGGGTCTATGCGGAAGTCATGGAAGATGAGGTGCTCGATCGCGCCGCCGCGCTGTCCTATTACCTCCTGTTCTCGCTCTTTCCGGCTCTTCTGTTCCTGACGACCGTCGTCGGCCTTCTCCCGTCCCCGCATCTCATGGATCAGCTGATGGGTTACCTCACCCGCGTCCTGCCCGACGACGCGGCCTCGGTGATCACCAAAGTCCTGGCGGATGTCGTGCGGGGCGCCGACCGCGGCCTCCTGTCGATCAGCGCGATCGTCGCCCTCTGGGCCGCGTCGAGCGGGATGGCGTCCGTCATGGACGCGCTCAACGTGGCGTATCACGTGGAAGATCCGCGACCGTGGTGGAAGCGACGGGCCCTTGCCGTCGCCCTCACCATCGGCTTTTTCCTGTTTGCCATCACCGGCCTGCTCCTCCTGGTCTTCGGTCCGCGGATCGGCGAGACGGTGGCCGCCTGGTTCGGGCAGGGGGAGCTCTTCACCTTCGTGTGGAACATCCTCAGCTGGCCGGTGACGATCGCCCTCGTGCTCACCGGCTTCGCCCTCGTCTACTACTGGGCCCCGGCCGCCGAGCAGCAGTGGCAGTGGGTCACCCCGGGGTCTGTCTTCGCGCTCGCCGTGTGGCTGGTCGCCTCGATGGGCCTGCGGCTGTACGTGCGCTACTTCGGCAACTACAACGCCACCTACGGCTCCATCGGCGGTGTCATCTTGCTGCTGTTCTGGCTCAACGTCACCGGGCTGGTCCTCCTGGTCGGCGCGGAGGTGAACTCCGAGATCGAGGCCGCCGCCGCCGCCCGGGGAAATCCAGAGGCCAAGTCCCCCGGCGAGATGAGTCCGACGGCATCGCCGGAACCAGCCATCCAGAGTCGCCGCCACGGATCCTGACCGCGAGCCGCCAGGCGGCGCGCCGCTTTCCCCTCCGGCCGTCACGCCTTCCCGGAAGCTCCCCAGAGGTGACGGCGGTGTAGCATTGAAACGGGAGGGCCGAAGCTCTGCTACGGAGGCGAGACATGGAATCCGGCTTAGCTCCCGTCGGCGGCTCATCCCGTTCACGCGCCCCTCGAGCGGCCGGTAGCGCGGCCGACTCCGGCTGCTGAAGGGCCAGGAGCTTCGCCACGAAGGTGATGCCGGGGTTCAAGGCGGAACCGGGCCGAACGGGATCGGCGGCGGCCGCTTCCTCGCCGGGGGACAGGCGCCCATGAGAATCGGAAGGCATCTGCCGCGATTGACGTTGCTCTCGTGTACCCTCCTGTTCACCACCGCGCTCGAGGCCTCCGGCTGGAAGATCTTCACTTCCCCCCCGGGCGGATTCAGTGTCGCGATGCCGAGGGATCCCGAACGTCACGAGAGCATCCACCAGAGTTTTCTGGGTCCGATTCGCGAAAACACCTACAGCGTGACGACGGAGGGCGGAAGTTATAGTGTCGAGTATTCGGATCTGCCGGGGCTGGCCGTGAATCTGGGCGGATCTTGGCTGATCTTCAACAAGGCGAAAGAAGGTGTGTTGAAGGACAAAGGAGGCGCCGAAACGGACTTTCGTTCCATCTCTCTCGGTAAACACCCTGGCCGGGCGTTGAGTTTTCACGTTCCCGGGAAGCCTTCCGGCAAGGCCCATTTCTTTCTGGTGGAGAAGCGCCTCTACGTCCTGGTTGCGACGAGTTCCAGTCCCGCGAACGTCGAGACATTCTTGAGCTCCTTCAAGTTGCTTCAGACGGGGACCAAGGAGACGAGAGCGTCATCGGTGTCGTGAGCACGCGGGAGCTTCGACACCCTCGCCGGGATCGCGGCTCCCTATTCGGGTGAGCCGGGGCGATCGTCAGGACGCGGCGCGCCGCCCCGCGAGGCGATTTTCGGGCGCACCGAGGATGCGCGACCGAGGGTGCGCGAGGTTGACAGGTGTCGACTGAGCCCGTATTCTGTCGGCGCGGGGTCGTGGTGCAGCCTGGTTAGCACACTGGCCTGTCAAGCCAGAGGCCGCGGGTTCAAGTCCCGTCGACCCCGCCACCTTCATCGCCGCCTCCTTCGCGGCTTTTCGTCGGACCGCCGGGCGGTTCGGGGCCAGATCCCCGGGCCGCCCGTCGTCGTCTGGCGAGTGCCCGGATGCGCCAGCCCCGATCACGGCGCGCGCTTCTGTCTACGTCCGGCCTTCCGGGTCAGGTCCCGGACCACGCGGATCAGGGTGTCCGGATTCACGGGCTTCACGAGATGGCCGGCGAACCCGTGGGCCCAGGTGTTGATGTAGTCCGCGGCGGCGCCGAGCGCCGTGACGGCGAGGACGGGGATCTTCCGCCATCGGAGATCGGCCTCGAGGTGCCGCGCCAACGCCAGGCCGTCGAGCTGGGGCATCAGCAGATCGCACAGGATGATGTGGGGCCGCTCGTGCGCGTGCTCGAGGAGATCCAGCGCTGCCCGGCCGTCTTCGGCGAGAACTGTCCGGGCTCCAGCGTGCTCGAGCGTCCGGCGCAGCAGCTCGCGGGTGTCCGCGTGATCTTCGACCACCAGGACGACGAGGCCGCGGAGGGGCGCCGAGGATGTGGCGCTGCCGCGGCGGGCGGCGGATCGTCGCGCCCCGCGCAAGGATCGCGGCAGGCC
>DASYQW010000343.1 GCA_036005065.1 Candidatus Methylomirabilota bacterium
GCGCGTCTTTGGTATCGGTCCCTCGCTCTTTCCCCCGCTGCCTCCAGGCGCCGACCCGCCGCCGCCTCCGTGAGCACGCCACCGCTCCGGGCATCCGGGGGGGGCTTCCAAGACCCCCCCGAAATGACCTAGGAGCTTGTCGGGCTAACCACATGCAACGGATCGCCCAACCGTTCGCGGCTGATGTTCCGCTCCGGGCGCGGGCGTTGCCCGCGCAACCGACTCTTGGGGGTGGGTCTGGGAGGGGGCCGCAGAGGCCCCCTCCCATTGTCTAGCGCCCGGCCGGTGGGATACCGACTCCTCCGCCGCTTCGCTCGGCTCCTCCTCGCGCTCTTCTACCGGCGTGTCGAGGTCGTCGGGGCCGAGCGCATCCCGGCCACCGGCCCGCTGATCGTGGCCGCCAATCACCAGAATGCGCTCGTCGACCCGATGATGCTCCTCGGCACCGTTCCCCGACGCCTCCGGCCCATCGCCAAGGCTCCGCTCTTCCGTCATCCACTCGTCGGTCCATTCCTCCGGCTCACCGGGGCACTGCCGGTCCACCGCCGCCAGGACCCCGGCAGCGATCCCGCCCGGAACGAAGCGATATTCCGGGAGGCCGCCGGCACCCTCGCCACGGGCGGCGCCATCCTCATCTTTCCGGAAGGGGTGAGTCAGGCCGAACCGACGCTGATGCCGCTCCGGACGGGCGCGGCCCGGCTGGCCCTGGCGGCCGAGAGCGCGTCCGGAGGCAGGCTGGGGCTGATCCTCCTGCCGGTCGGCCTCGTGTATCACGAGCCCGGACGCTTCCGGACCGGCTGGAGCTTGACGCTGATCGGGGAGCCTCTTCCGCTCGCGGATGCCGTGGCCCTCTATCGGACGGCTCCCGAGGCTGCGGTCCGTCGCGTGACCGACCGCCTCGCGGAGGCGCTCGGCCAGCTCATCGTCGAGGCGCGGGATCGCAAGCTCCTTCGCCTGGCGGAGGTCGCGGAGGCGATCTGGCGCGCGGAGTCCAGCGGACCCGGCGATGTGGCGGCCCGCGCCGAGTGGGTGAAGATGGCCATCCGCGGCTATCGGTATCTCCTGACCCGCGAGCCCGCGCGGATCGAGGCGCTGATGCGCGCGACCGAGCGGTATGCCAAGGATCTGGAGCTGGCCGGCCTGACGGACCGGCAGCTCGCCCAGACCTATCCGGCGGCCGTGGTCTGGCGCTATGCCTGGCGGGAAGGGCTCTCGCTCCTCGGCGGCCTCCCTCTCGGGCTCTGGGGCGTTCTCAGCCACGCCCTCCCATACCAGCTCACACGAGCGGCCGTGCGCCTCGCGCGTCCCGATCCGGACGTGGAGGCGACCTACAAGATCGTCGCCGGCGTCGTGCTCTACCCGCTCGGCTGGCTCCTCGAAGGGTGGATCGCGTGGCGGCTCGGCGGCGGATGGCTCCTCGCGCTCTTCAGCCTGGCCCTCCTGCCGGCCGGATTTCTCGCGCTGACGTGGTGGGAACGGCTCTCGCGGGTGGGACGGGAGGTCCGAGGGTTCTTCCGGTTTCTGGTGGACCGCGACTTCCAGCGACGCCTCCTCGCGCGACGGCACGCCCTCATGGAAGAACTGACGGCGCTGGCCCGGCAGGTGCCGGGCAGGGTGCTGGTGGGTGGCTCTTCTTCCGAGGGCCAATGAATCCCGGGCAACTCTGCTCCCCGTGTCTTCCCGGGGATACGGCCCGTATCGGAGACGATCCCCGCCCGCCGGCTCTGCCCGGTACTGGCGCCCACCAGGAGCCGTCAGGACCGGCCTTCGCCGGGCGACACCGCTGGAGGGTCTCTTGCACCACGGCCGGGCCATGGCGAGGCGGGCGGATCGGGAGACGAGGCCGACGACCGTCCAGCTCGGGCGGGTGGGCGAGGAGGTGGCGGCCCGGTTCCTCGCCCGCCGGGGCCTCGAGATCCTCGAGCGGAACCTCCGATCCCGGCTCGGCGAGATCGACCTCCTCGCGCGTGATGGCGCGACGCTCGTCTTCGTCGAGGTCAAGACGCGCCGCGGCCCGGCCGAGGACCCGCCGCAAGCCGGCGTCAACGCCCGGAAGCGGATGCGCGTCGCCCGGCTCGCCCTCGGCTATCTGGCCCGGCGGTGCCGCGAGGACCTGTCGTGCCGCTTCGATGTCGTCGCCGTCACGGTCGACCCGGCCGGGCCGCGCCTGGAGTACTTTCCGGGCGCCTTCACCGTGGATGGCTGGACGGGCTGAGCGACCTTTCGCGACGCCGGGACTCCGCTGTGTCAAAATCGCAGGGAGGGCTCGGGACGCTCCGGCGCCGGGGAGGTTTGGGGATGGCCCAGAGGGGGAAAGGATCGGGGTTCGGCCGGGTGGGGATGTGGCTCGTCGCCATCTGGCTGGCGATGATGGCCCTGGCGCCGCCGGCGTCGGCCGGCGAAGTGCGATTTCCGCTCAGCATCGACTACGAGATCCTGCGGGCCGCGTTGCGGAGGCACCTCCGCGAGCAACCCGGCGGCGCTCTCACGCTGTGGAAGACGCCAGATGGCTGTGGCTCGTTCGTCCTCCGCGACCCGACCCTCCAGCCCGCGGATGGCCGGCTGAAGATCTCGGGACGGGGCTCGGCCCAGGCGGGCTTCCATCTCCTCGGGTGGTGCTGGGCCTCGGTGTCCTGGGATGGATACGTGGACATCGTGGGACGTCCGGAGATCGGGCGCGACTGGCAGCTTCGCCTCCGGGATCTGGACACCCAGCTCTACGACGAGCGGCGCCAGCCGAGCGGCATCGCCAGCCGCGTCTGGGAGGTCGCCAAGGGCTGGGCCGAGAGTGAGCTGGCGAAGTTCACGTTCGACCTCGGCCCGCCGATCGAGGAGGTAAGGGCGGCGCTGGCCCTCTTCACGAGCTCGGCGCCGACCGGGCCGCTGGCGACCGCGCTTCGGACCATTCGCCCGACCGGGCTCGACGTCGAACCCGACGGCGTCAAGCTCGGTGTCGCGCTCGACCTCCCGCCGGCCGCCGCCACCCCGGCGGCGCCGGAGCCCGCGCTGACCCCGGCCCAGCTCAAGCGCTGGCAGACGACCCTCGATGGCTGGGATGGCTTCCTGGTCTTCGTGGTCAAGGACCTCGGGGGCGCGAATCTGGATCCGCAGGTGCGGAGCGAGCTGCTCGATCTGCTGCTCACCGGCCGCCACGACCTCGTCGCCGTGCTCGGGCGAGGGCCCGAGAGCGGGGTCGACCCGGTGCGCCAGCTCTTCCTCAGCACGTGGAACCGCCTGCGCGCGGTCGTCCGGCAGACGGCGACCCGGCCGGGCGACGAGAGCCGGGCCCTCCGGTATGCGACGTTCCTGGCCGCGGGGGACGCCCTGGCCGCCATCGAGGCGGCGGCCCCGGCCGCCGGGGTGGAGATCTCGGCAGACGGGCTCCGGCGACTCGCCCGCATGCTCGACCCGGCCTACGCGGGGGATCCCCTCGAATACTCCGAGCTGTCGGACGCGGTGCTCCGGCAGCTGTTCCGCTTCCGGGATCCCGACGCGCCGCCCCGTCGCCCCCGTCGAAGAGCGCCGAGCAGCTGGCATTGGTTCATGCCTCGCACGGCGGACGCGGCGGAGCCCGACGAGTGGAGCGAGCTCGCGCGACGCCTCGACCGGTGGGTTCCGGCCGAGGAGGAGTTGACGGCGTACCGTCAGACGGTCGATCGCCTGCTCACCGTCGCGGCCGAGCGCACGATGGATCCCGACGCGCTCGACGAGCGATTCGACGACCTCTTCCGGTACCTGGTCAAGGCCGTAGCCTGGCAAGAGAGCTGCTGGCGGCAGTTCATCCGCAAGGGCGGGACCGTGACCTATCTGGTCTCGCCCACGGCCGACGTCGGCATGATGCAGATCAACGTTCGCATCTGGCGCGGCTTCTTCAATGCCGAGAAGCTCCGCTGGAATGCGGCCTACAACGTGGGGGCGGGAGCCGAGATCCTCGTCCAGCTGCTCATCCGCTATGGCGCGCGCGAGGGGAAGGCGCGACTGGAAAACGCCGCCCGGGCGTCCTATTCCGCGTACAACGGCGGCCCCGCCCGGTACAGCCGCTACCGATCGGCTCGCGCGCCGGCCGCCTTGCGGGCGATCGATCAGGGCTTCTGGGAGAAGTACCAGGCGGTGGCCGCCGGCCGGGCCGAGCACCGCGTGCTCTGCCTGGCGCCCCGGACGGCGCCGTCCTGACGGCGCCCGCGCGTCGGTCCGTCTCCCGCGTCGCCTCTTGAACCCGCCGCGGGGCGCCCGCGAGCGTCACCATCTGGATACGGCGCGCTCCGGAAGAGTGGCGGTGACAACGATCGGAACCCGGACGGAGTTCCGAATGTCCCGCCCGAGCGGCGCTCGACCCCGCCTTCCGCCTGGCGAGACGCTTGCACTCGCGACGGGCTATGCTCGCTCGCGTCGTCTCGGCCTGCCTCCGCGGCATCGAAGCCGCCCTCGTGCGCGTCGAGGTCGACGTGAGCCACGGGCTCCCGACGTTCGCGACGGTCGGCCTGCCGGATCCCGCCGTGCGCGAGAGCCGAGACCGCGTCCGCGCGGCCATGCGGAACGCGGGCTTTCCGTTTCCGGCGGACCGGGTGACCGTGAACCTCGCGCCGGCCGATCTCCGCAAGGAGGGCGTGAGCTTCGATCTGGCGATTGCCCTCGGCCTGCTGGTGGCCTCCGGCTCCCTCAAGAGGGAGCGCGTCGACGGGCTCCTCGTCGCGGGCGAGCTCGCCCTGGATGGCACGATCCATCCGGTGCGGGGCGTCCTCCCGATGGCGCTGGCGGCCGTGCGGGCGGGGTTGGGGGGCTGCCTCTTGGCGCCCGGGAACGCGGTTGAGGCCGCCGTCGTCGACGGACTCGCCATCTACCCCGCCGGGACGCTCGGCGAGGCGGCCGCCTTCCTGAACGGCGAGCTGGCGATCGCGCCGCTCGTCGCGGACCGCGACAGGCTCCTGGCGGAGGGCGACACGGACGACGTCGACTTCGCCGATGTCCGCGGGCAGGCCCACGCCAAGCGCGGTCTCGAGATCGCGGCGGCCGGCGGCCACAACGTGTTGCTGCTGGGTCCGCCGGGGTCGGGAAAGACGATGCTCGCGCGGCGACTCGGGTCGATCCTGCCGCCGCTGAGTCTCGCCGAGGCCATCGAGGTGAGCACGGTGTGGAGCGTGGCCGGGCGCCTCCCGAGCCGAGGCCTCATGGGGGAGCGGCCGTTCCGGGCGCCGCATCACACGACCTCCGATGCCGGCCTCATCGGCGGCGGCCGTGGCCCGCAGCCGGGCGAGGTGAGCCTGGCCCACCTCGGCGTGCTCTTCCTGGACGAGCTGCCGGAGTTCCGGCGCAACGTGCTGGAGGCGCTGCGCCAGCCGCTGGAGGAGCGCGCCGTCACCATCGCGCGCGCCCGCGGCACGCTGCGGCTGCCCGCGCGCTTCCAGCTCGTGGCCGCGATGAACCCCTGCCCCTGCGGGATGCTCGGGCACGGGGCTTGCGGTTGCACACCGACTGCGGTGCGCACGTATCGAGGCCGGATCTCGGGGCCGCTGCTGGACCGGATGGACCTGCAGGTCGAGGTCGCGCCCGTCACCTACGAAGAGATGACCGGTCCGCCGGGGGAAAGCAGTGCCGCCGTGGGCGCACGCGTCGAGGCCGCCCGGCGCCGGCAAGCGGATCGGCTCCCCCGTACCGGAGTCGCCGCCAACGCCGAGCTGCCTCCGC
>DASYQW010000344.1 GCA_036005065.1 Candidatus Methylomirabilota bacterium
CATGGCGAAGCACCCGATCGTCGGTGACGTGCGCGGCCTGGGGCTCATGGTCGGGCTCGAGTTCGTCGCCGACCGGAGGACGCGAGCCCCCTTCCCGCCCGAGCGAGAGGTGGCCCGCGCCATCGCGGTCGAGGCGCTGGAGCGAGGCCTCGTCACCTACCCCGGCACCGGCTCGGTCGACGGCGTGATGGGAGACCACATGAAGTTCACGCCGCCTCTCGTCCTCACCCGAGAGCAAGCGGACGAGCTGGTGGCCATGCTCGACGGGGCCATCGGCGCCGTGGAAGCGCGCCTGTAGTGCGCGACCGGGCGGTAGGATCCGGATGATCTGCGCCAAGTGCCAGGCGGGGGTGCCGGACGAGAGCACCTTCTGCCTCCGGTGCGGGGCGCGCCTGGTCGCCCCCGAACGGCTCGCCCCCGTGAACGGCGGGGGCCGGACCGTCGGCCAGGTCGCCGGCGGGCCGGCGGCCACCGCGCCCCGGCGGGAACCGGCCGGGCCCGCCGGCAAGCAGGCCTACACCCTCTCCTTCAAGCCACTCGCCGACGAGCGGCTCCGCTACCGTGTCGCCCGATGGGTCTGCGAGCTGGCCCCCGCTCATCCGCTGACCGAGGTCCAGGAGAGCCTCCTCCGGGGCCAGTTCTCGACGTTCCTCGCGATGACCGCCGACGAGGCCGAGGCGGCCCGGCGGCGGATCGAGGCGCTCGGGGTCCACCCGGCGCTCTGGCACCTCGGGCCGGCCACCGGAGCCGCGCTCCTCCTGGGAGACCGGCGGGCCCCGGCACGGACCGGCACGGGCTGGAGCGCCCAGAAGAAGATCGGCGCGGTGGCCGTCGGGATCGCCGTGCTCTTTCTGTTCGGGCTGATCTCGCTCGTCGTCTACAAGCACACGGTGTCCAACATCGAGATCCAACCCGGAGGCGTGCCCAAGATCGGAGGAAGGCCATGACCGACGTCTCCCGCCGAGGGTTCATGGCCGGCGCCGCCTCCACCGCCGCCGCGTCGGCCGTCGCCGCCTCCTCGGCGTCCGCCCAGCCGGGGACGCCCTCCGAGGTGAACGTCGAGGCGTTCATCAGCGGTGTGCGGGCGGCCCGGGTCTTCGACCTCAACTTCACCTGGGACGCGCGCTCGCCGCTCCTGTCCCTCAATCCTCCCTTCGCCTTCGCGCTCAACGCGACCCACCAGCAGACCCACGAGATCTTCGGAAGCGTCCCCGGCAGCCAGGTCTCCTGGACTTCGGAGATCATGTACTTCTCCGGCCAGCACGGGGCGGCCACCATCGACGCCATCGGCCACATCGGCCGCAATCTCCGGCTTCACGGCGGCGTGGACGCCGTCGCCGCGACCGCCCGCCCCGACGGCATCGGGAACGACCTCGGGATCGACGCATTTCCGCCGGACCTCCTGTTCTCGCGAGGCGTCCTCCTCGACGTGGCGCGCGTCGTGGCGGGCGGCCGCGCCGACCCGCTCGACCCGGGCTTCGTCATCACCGCGCGGCACCTCGAAGATGCCGCCCGCGCCCACGGCGTCCAGGTCCGCCGCGGGGACTCGGTCCTCGTCCGGACCGGGTGGGGGCAGTACTTCGCCAAGGACAACGCCCGCTATCTCGGGGAGAAGTCGCCAGGCCCCGGCGTGGACGCAGCGCGGTGGCTCGTGGCCCAGGGGGTCCGCCTGACCGGCACGGACACGGCGACCTACGAGGTACGCCCCGCCGTCCATGGGAAGGAGCTCTTCCCCGTCCACATGCTCCTCATCGCCGACAGCGGCGTCTACATCGTCGAGAACGCGAACCTGGAGGAGCTCGGCGCGGCCAACGTCCGCCTCTTCGTGCTCGTGGTGCCCCCGCTCAGGATCCGCGGCGCGTCGGGCTCTCCGCTGCGGATGCTGGCCCTGACACCGCGCCGGAGCTGACCACTCGGGGCAAGAACTTCCGATCGGCCCGCCCAGCTGGCCGCGGGTTTGCTTTGCAGCCGGCCTGAAGATCGCGCGGGGGTGCTTCGTCCTACCCGGGAGAGGTCGGCCCTGCTCCACGGGGCTCGGCTCCCAGGAGGATTGAGCATGATACGGATGTCCACTCGACCCACATGGCGATCACCCGTCGGCCTGGCCCTCGTCGCGGGGCTCCTGGCCGTGACCCTTGGCCCGCAGCCGGCGCCGGCCCAGACCGGCGTCGGTCAGCCTCCGGCGGGGCCGCCCCGCCTCTTCAGCCCCCAGGTGTCGGGCGCGCTCCAGCGCGCCGTCGAGACCGTCACGCCCGCCGTCGTGAGTGTGCGGGTGTTCGAGACGGCGCCGGGCCGTCCGGAGCCCTGGCGGCCGGCCACGCCGTCGCTTCGCAGCGGCTCGGGATTCATCGTCGAGCCCAGCGGGTACATCGTGACGAGTAACCAGGTGGTGGGAAGCGCCAGCGCCCTCGAGGTGATCCTGAACGACGGGCGGACCCTGCCCGTCCAGCTGATCGCCCGCGACCCGGCCAGCGACGTCGCGGTGCTGAAGATCGACGCCACGGGCCTGCCGGTCGTTCCGCTGGCCGCGCCGGGCGCGACCCGGAGCGGCGAGGTCGTGCTGGCGATCGGCCGGTCGTCCGGCCTCGATCCCATGGTGACGCTCGGCATCGTCGGCGCACAGCCGACAGCGGCGGACCTGCTCCAGACGGACCTCGCGATCACCGCCGAGACGGCGGGAGGTCCGATCGTGAATGCGCGCGGTGAAGCCGTCGGCATCGCCACGTCCTCACCCACCCCCGCCGGGGCCGGCCCGGCGACCCTGCAGGGCGTTCCGGTGGAGCGCGCGCGGCCCATTCTCCGGCAGCTCCAGTTCGCCGGAGGCTCCGGGTTCGGCTTCAGTCTCCAGCCCTTGACCCTGGAGCTCGCGCGATCCTTCGGCCTGCGCACGACGCGCGGGGCCGTGGTGACCGCGGTCGAGCGGGACTCGCCGGCGGCGCGCGCCGGCCTCACCCCCGGCGACGTGATCGTCCGCGTGAATGGCCGGGCCGTCGACCGAACCGAGGAGATCGAGGCGCGGCTGGCCCGGGCCGAGGGGGGGAAGCCGGTCGAGCTGACGGTCGTGCGCGACGGCCGGGAGCGCTCCGTCCGGATGAGGCCGGAGCCGGTCGTCGGGGTCCAGCCCGGAGGCCTGCCCCCGGGCCTGGCGCGGCTCGGGCTCGAGCTGCGAGAGCTCACGCCGGAGCTGGCCCGTTACCACCGGCTCGGCGAGGACCGGGGCGTGGTCGTGACGGCGGTGCAGCCGGACTCACCGGCGGCCCTGGCGGGGCTGGCCATTGGCGACGTCGTGCGCGAGGTGAACCGGATGCCGGTCGAGGCGCTCGTGGACGTGGAGCGCGGCCTGCGGCGGCGGGTCGGCGATGGCCACGAGGTGCTGCTCCGGGTGGGGCGCGACGGGAGCGACCGTTATGTCGTCGTGAACGGCGGGTAGCGGCGGGCTGAAGTCGACGCCGCCGGCCCTCCCGGCGGCGCCGGCTCAGCGCGGAAGGGCGCGGCGCCACACCCTCGGGACAGGGCCTCGCGGAGCGGGTACAATGGAAGCCGTCATGCGAGATGCCTACGGCGAGTTCGAGGCGACGAGCCTGTTTTGCCCGCGGTGTCGCCGCGCGGTCGCAGTGCGGAAAAAGCTCCTCCTGGTCCTGCCGACCGGAAACAAGTACGACTACGTCTGCCAGGAATGCGGGAGTCAGGTCGGCGGAAAGACCGACAATGACGTGACGGCATTCCGCCAGACGACCGAGGCGGCCGCCGCCGCGGCTCGGCGGATCCCGCCGCCCGAGCCGCGTCCCCGGCCCCGCCGCTGACGATGCGCGCCGCGGAGTGGGGCGCGGTCACCGGGACCCGCGCCTACCACGACGCGACGAAGCATTCGTGGCAGAGCGTGCGATCGGGCGGGCACGTCCTCGACTGGGAGACCAAACCCTTTCCGTTCAAGATCTACCCGGACGCGCCCGCGCTCCTCCTGCCGCGTGAAGTGCCGACTCCGGTGCGCCCGGCCCTGGACGCGCTCACGCAGGTCTACGCGCAGCCCGGTCGGGGGATCCTCGACCTGTCCGCGCTCGCCCAGCTCCTCTTCTTCGCGGCCGGGCTGACCAAGAAGAAGGTCTACCCCGGCGGCGAGGGCGTCCACTTCCGGGCGGCCGCCTCGACCGGCGCGCTCTACGAGGTCGAGCTCTACCTGGTCGTGGCCGAGGTCGTGGGTCTCGAGCCGGGCGTCTACCACTTCAGCCCCGGCGACTTCAGCCTCCGCCGGCTGCGGGCGGGCGACCATCGCGCGGCGCTCTCCGACGCCGCGGGTGAGCCCGATGCCGTGCGCGGAGCACCGGCGACGCTCGTGCTCTCGGCGATCTACTGGCGGAACACGTGGAAGTACCAGGCCCGCGCGTTCCGGCACTTCTTCTGGGACGCCGGGACCCTCCTGGCGAACCTCCTGGCGACCGCGGTCGCGGCCGACGTCCCCGCCCGCGTCCTGCTCGGGTTCGCCGACGCCGACGTGAACGCGCTCCTCGGTCTGGACCAGGCCCGCGAGGGCAGCCTGGTGCTGGTGCCGCTCGGAGCGGGCGCCGGGCCGGGGCCCGCGGCCCCGCCGCGCCCACCCCTCGCCCTCTCGACGATCCCGCTCTCCTCGCGCGAGGTGGACTATCCGCTCGTGCGGGAGGCGTACCTCGCCTCGTCGCTGGCGACCGGGACGGCGGCGCGAGCCTGGGTGGCGCAGCCCGAGCATCCGAAGCCAGCCACCAGGGGGAGCGAGGCGCTCTCCTATGCCCTGGCGCCGCTCCCCTCGCCGCCGGCGGCGCCACTGGGGACGGTCATCCTGCGGCGGGGATCGACCCGTCAGTTCGGTCGGGAATCGATCGGGTTCGCCGAGCTCTCGACGCTCCTCGACGCCGCCGTGCGCGACCTGCCGCTCGATGTCGGGGGGTCCGCCTCTGCGCTCGTCGACTGCTACCTGTTGATCCACGCCGTCGACGGCGTGCCGCCTGGCGCGTACGTCTACGGGCCGGCGTCGGGCGAGCTCCGACAGCTGCGGGCCGGAGAGTTCCGAGCCGAGGGGGGATACCTCTGCCTCGAGCAGTCGCTCGGCGCCGATGCGAGCGTGGTCGTCTTCTTCCTGGCCGACCTTGGCTCTGTCCTGGCCCGCTACGGCGACCGCGGTTACCGCGCGGTCAACCTGGCCGCCGGGCTTTACGGCGGGCGCATGTACCTCGCCGCCTACGCCCTGGGGGCGGGGGCGTCCGGCCTCACCTTCTACGACGACGACGTCGTGCGCTTCTTTTCCCCGGATGCGGCCGGCAAGGATGCGATCTTCGTGACCGCGCTCGGGCGGGCTCGCCGAGCCTCTCCGCCCGCCGGGCTGCGACAGGTGGAGGGCGAGCTCCGGCCGCTCCGGCCCGGTGAGCCGTAGTGCGGGGCCGCGATGATCAGCGTCGTGATTCCCGCCCGGAACGAAGCGGCCACCCTCGGCGAGACCCTGGCGCATCTTCGAACCTGGACGGCGGACGGGGCGGGCGAAATCGTCGTCGCCGTCGGGGGGTCGACCGACGACACGGCCGCCATCGCGGCGCGAGCCGCCCGGGTCGTGGAAGGGCCGGAGCCCTCGCGGGCGGCGCTGCTCAACGCCGGGGCCGGGGCCGCGCGGGGCGACTCTCTGTTCTTCCTTCACGCCGACACGCTTCCGCCCCCCGGGTACCTGCTCGCCATCGAGGCGGCGCTCGCCGACCCCGCCGTGGTCGGCGGAGCGTTCGACTTCGAGTTCCGCGAGCGCGCGTGGCGCCTGGCGGCGATCTCGGCCATGAACCGGCTCCGCTGCCGCCTGACGGGCAACTTCTACGGCGATCAGGGTATCTTCGTGCGGCGCGCCGTGTTCGACCGGATCGGGGGGTTCCCGCGGCGGAAGCTCTTCGAGGACTTGCTCTTCTCGCAGGCCATGCGGCGCGTGGGGCGGACCGTCCTCCTGCGCGGCCGGCGGGTGCGCGCCTCCGGGCGGCGACTCCTGGCGCCGGACTGGACGCGCACGGTCGGCCTCATGACGTGGCTACTCGCGCTGCACACCCTGGGCTGCGACACCGAGTCCTACGCCGAGCGCTATCACGCCCCCCGCACCTCCGGACCGCCCACCTGACGGCGCCGCGGCGGTTCTCCGGAACTCCGCTCAGTCGCCCCACATCGCGTCGAAGACGGCGCCGCCCAGTGTGGGGAAGACGTAGTGCATCCCGGCCAGGTCCTGGCGGGAGAGCTTTCCGCGGAGGGCGACGGCCGCGATGTGGATGAGGTCCTCGGCCGCCGGGCCGAGGATGTGGACGCCGAGGATCCGCCCGCTCGGCTCCTCGTAGACGACCTTGACCAGCCCCTCGGTTTCGTGGCGGACGCCCGCCGCCGGGTTGTCTTCGAACGGCGCGCGGCCGACCGCCACCCGGAGCCCCTGCCGTCGGGCTTCGGCCTCGGTCAGGCCCACCTGGGCGAGGGCGGGAATCGTGAACACGGTGGTCGGAAACACGCTGAAGTCGACGGCGTGGCGGTTCCCTTCGAGCGCATTCCTCGCCACCAGCCGTCCCTCGTACCAGGCCACCGGCGTGTGCTGATGCTGGCCGTTGACGTCCCCCGCCGCGTAGACGTGCGGGGCGCTCGGCGACTGCCGGAACTCGTTGACCCGGACCGCCCCGCCCTCCACGGCGACCCCGGCCGCCTCCAGGCCGAGCCCCGCGGTATTCGGGGGCCGGCCGGTGGCCGCCAGGACGAGGTCCGCCGGGAACCGATGCGGCGCGCCGTCGATCTCGGCTTCGACGGTTCGGTCGGCGGTGATCCGCGTCACGCGTGCCTGGGTGCGGATCTCGAGCCCCGTGGCCCGGCCCAGCTCCGTGAGGGCCGTCCTCAGCTCGTCGTCGACGGCCGGAAGCACCTGAGGTCCCGACTGAAGCACGGTGACGCGCGTCCCGGCCCGGGCGAGCGCGAAGCCGAGCTCCATGCCGATCATGCCCCCGCCGATCACCACCATCCGCTCGGGCCGCTCGGTGCGATCCAGTAGCTGATCGCTCGTGAGGGCATGCTCGATGCCGGGAACCGGAGGCCGGGCCGGCGCCGATCCCGTCGCGATCACGATCCACTCGGACGAGACCCGCCGGTCCCCGACCTCCAGCTCATGCGGCCCGACGAACCGGGCCCGGCCGCGCAGAACGGTGATCCCCTTTCGCTCCAGCCCGGGCTCCTTCCCTTTGGACCAGGCGGCGACGATGCGGTTCTTCCGGGCGATGAGCGCGCTCCAGTCGAGTCCGACTCCGTCGACCCTGGTGAGCCCGAGCTTCCCCGCCCCGCGGGTTCGCCATGCCATCTCCACGGTGCTGACCAGCACCTTCTTCGGGATTCAGCCCGTGCCCAGGCAGGTTCCGGCGAAGCCATCCTGCTCCACGAGCGCGGTCCGCGCGCCGAGGCCGACCGCCGTGGTGGCCGCGGCGCTCCCCGCCGTTCCCGCTCCGATGACCAGGACCTCGTAGTCCACGGATCCTCCCTTCTGTCCGAGCGGCTCCGCTCAGAGCCCGCTCGGGCCGGCCACCAGAAGATCCCCGAAGATCCAGCGGCCGAGCTTGAAGGCTTCGGCGACGGTCGTCCCCGCGCCCGCCACCTCGGGGTGATCGCGCCGCCACGCGCAGGTGCGCTCCGACCGGAAGGAGTTGGCCGGCAGACCTATTCCACCCCTCTCAAGGGTCGCTGTCCAGGGCCAGCTCGGCCCGGATCCGGCCGAGCGCCTCGGATTCGAAGACCTCCAGCGAGAGCCCGAAGGCGCGCCGGAAGTTTCCGAACCGATCATCGACCTCGGCGAACGACCGAAAGTAGGCGAGCAGACTTCCGAGTCCGTGCCGGCGGATCAGCGCGTCCGTGAGGAGGAAGGCGAGGCGATAGGGGAGGTGATCGCCGGCGCGGCGGCGCCGGGCTTCCCACCCCCAGGGCCGCCCGAGCTCCTCGAGCCCGAGCGGCTCCGCTTCGAGCGCCCACCGATCCTGGGCCAGGGCCCGGACCGCCGCGTCGCGCTCGCCGAGGAACGTGCCCTCGCCGAGCCGCTCGATCATCCAGCCGGCGACCCACTCGGCCATGCCTTCCCGGAGCCACTGCTCGGATCGCCCTCGACGCCCGCCGGACAGCTCGTACTGCGCGACGTGGGTGAGCTCGTGGGCGACGACGCCGAGCCGGGCAGCCGGCCGGGCACCGCGGAGCGCCTCGTCGTTGATGAACAGCCGGCGATGCTGGCCGAGGCCGACCGAGTGCTTCGCCGTTCGCCCCGCCTGCGGCGGCGTCAGCTCGATCATGTCGGGCAGGCCCCGGGCATAGGCGGCGCGGCTCGGATAGACGATGACGGTGAGGTCGCGCGGCAGCGGCAGCCCGAGCTCGGCCACCATGATGCCGGCCAAGGTCCGAACGGCCGACGCGTAGTCGTCGAGCCGCCCCGGCTCCGCGGCGCTGGGCAGGCCGGGCTCGACCCGGAAGATGAGGGGGGCCGGCGCGCAGCCGGCGACCGCCACCGCCAGGGCCGCGAGGGCCGCCAGGGGGACGCGGAGGCGACGCGTCACGCTTCCAGCCCGGGGCCGAGCGCCTCCATCGGGGCCGGGGCAACCTGGACCTTCCGCGTCATCTCCTCCGCGTACTTCAGCACCGACCGTCTCTCCCCTTTGTCCGGGAAAGCTGCCGTCGGAATGCGGGCCCGCGCCCGGGGTCGGGACGACGAGCCCGCCGGTCACCGGCTCATTATATCGATCCCGCCCTGGCGGCGGTAACCGCGCCCACCACCCAGCCCGAGAGGTGGGGGCATCGGGGGATCTAGCGGCCGAGGGCCCGGGCGAGCCCCTCCAGGTCGGGGACCTCGAGGTCCGGCGCGAGACCGAGCTCCTCCAGGGGCGCCCGGAGACGGTTCACCCACGCCACCTGGAAGCCGTACGCCTTCGCCCCGGCCACGTCCCAGCCGTTCGAGGACACGAACCCCAGCGCCTCCTTCGGCAGGCCGAGCGCGGCCGGCCCCAGGGCGTAAACCTGCGGGGCGGGCTTGAACATGCGGACCGCGTCGACGCTGATCACGGCCTGGAGGTATCCGCCGAGTCCGCAGTGCGCGACGACGCCGTCGAGCATCCGCGGCGCGCCGTTCGACAAGATCGCGCACGGCAGCCCTCGAAGGCGTTCGAAGACCGGACGCACCTCGGGATAGGCGTCGAGTCGCAGGTAGGCGTCCATGAGACGAGCCCGCTCGGGCGCGGAGACCTGGAGCCCGAGCCGCCGGCAGGCGAACACGAGCGCGGCCTCGGTGATCGCCCAGAAATCCTCGTACCGCCCCATCAGGGTCCGGAGCCATGTGTACTCGAGCTGCTTTCCGCGCCAGAGGTTCGACAGCGCCTGGGGATCGCTGGTGACGGCGCGGCCGGCGTCGACGACGGAGTGGACGTCGAAGAGCGTGCCATAGGCGTCGAACAGGAGTCCCTTCACCTGCACCGTGCTCACCTCCCGTAGACCGGCCGAGCCTTGCCAGCGCTTCGGCGAATCCGTACAATAGGCCCGCCGTGGCGCGGACCGTCACCTACAAAGGACACCAGATCAGGGCCCACGCGATACTCGTCCCGGACTCCGAAGACGGTGAGTGGGCGGCCCAGGCGGTCATTCGGGTGCCCGCTCCCGCCGGCGGCCGCGAGCAGCCGCTGCGGGACCCGGACGACCGCACGTTCGCAACCCAGGAAGACGCGGAAGGCTACGCGGTCCACATCGCGATGCGATGGGTCGATCGACACAGCGTCTGACCCGCGGCCTCCGCGCCCCGGTCGTCCTGGCGGCCGTGCTGTCGGCCTGCGCGGGCCTGGCCCCGCTCCGGGAGCCTCCGCTGGAGCCGTCCGAGGATCCCACCCGCGGCGTGACCACGCGCGCCGAGGCGATGGCCCGCTATGGTCCGCCCTACGAGGTCCTGGCCTCGGACCTCGGGCCCGTGCTCGTCTACCGGCGGCGGATCATCGTCGACGTCAACCCCAATCGTTACTTCGGCCAGGACCGCGGAACCCACTACGACCGGTACGAGCGCGTGCTGCTCTACCTCGACGGGCAGGGGCGCATCGTGCGGTGGTCCATCGAGACCGAGTGAGGCCCGGGACAGGCCGCTAGGTCATTTCGGGGGGTCTCGGAAGACCCCCCGTCGTGGCGGCGGCGAAGCCGCCGCTCGGAGCACCTCGATGCACCACGCGCTCGGTGGCCGGCGCGGGGTTAGTCGGACACGCCGCTAGCCCGGCGTCAGCGCGCGACGGCCCGGGCCGTCGGCACCCGCGGGGGTCGGAGCCGCCAGCGACGAGGGTCTCGGCGGGGCTCTTTGTCCCGGCGAACCTCCCTCGTCGGCTCGCCGAAGCCGAACCGGATGAGGCGCCCGGCGTCCAGGAAGGACAGCCCGCGCGTCTCGGCTCCCAGGATGATGCAGAGCACCCGGTGTCCCGCCTTGCCCGCCGCCACGGCCAGGTTGTACCCGGCCTCCAGGGTAAAGCCGGTCTTCAGCGCCGTGACCCCACCCGGATCGCGGAAGAGCGGGATGCGCCGCTGGTAGAGCCGGCCTCGCCACGTGAACTGGGTCTCGCCGAGCACGTCCCGACTCTCCGGGAAGTCGCTGAGGAGACGCTGGGCCAGGAGGGCCATGTCGTGGGCGGTGGTCCGCTGCTGCGGGTCCGGGAGCCCGTGGGGGTTGGCGAAGTGGGTGTGGGCGAGACCGATTCGCTGCGCTTCGGCGTTCATCCGCTCGACGAACAGCTCCTCGCTCCCGGCCAGGTACTCCGCCACCGCGGTGGCGGCGTCGTTGGCCGACGCAATGGCGACCCCGGCGAGGAGGATCTCGAACGGGACGACCTGCCCGGCGGCGAGGCCCATCCGGAATCGGGGCGTGCGCATGACGTTCGGGCTGATGATCACCGGGTCCGAAAGCCGCGCCTTGCCCGCCCGGAGTTCGGTGTAGGCGACGTACAGGGTCATCATCTTGACCAGGCTGGCCGGCGCGCGGTCGCTCTCGGCGTTCTTGGCGTACAGGACTTCGCCGGTCCCGAGGTCCAGCAGGAGGCCGGCCTCCGCGGTCACCGCCGGTGGCGCCGCGCCGGCCGGGGGGGCGAGGAGCAAGACGGCGGCGAAGGCCGCCACGACCAGCGCCGCGCCGAGGGCGCGCCGGCGGACTTCCCCAGAACCGAGAGCCGAGCGAGGGATCAGGCCACCCACGGCAGAAGTCATCGCATCGCGTTCTTCAGCGCCCGCGAAGGGCGGAAGCGTGGGACCTTGGCGGCCGCGATGGTGATGAGCTGACCCGTCCGGGGGTTGCGTCCCTTCCGCGGGCGCCGACGGCTCACCCTGAAGGTGCCGAAGCCGACGAGGGTCACCGCCTCTCCCCGCCTCAGGCTGCCGCGAATCCCCAACAGACACCCGTCGAGGGCCTTCTCGGCGGCGACCTTCGTCACCCCGGACGCGGCGGCCATCTTGGCGACGAGTTCAGCCTTCGTCATCGAGGAACCCCCCCTGGACTGCCCACCATCACCCGCGCCCGGCGGTTCGGCCCGACCCGACCGCAAAGTGGACGCACTCTAACAAAGTCGGCAAGGACGCGTCAAGATTCGCGGAGACCTCGGGTAAGCCCCACCCTGATATCGACATGGTCGCCCGCCGCGAGCGTGGTCCGCGACAGAGGCTCTGTGCTAAGGTGAGGGCCATGCGCCGATGGGCGGTCGCGCTCGGCGTGGCGCTCGGGCTGAGCGCCATGCCGGTAGCCGGATGGGCGGAGCCGGAGGAGCCGGCGCCGGTTCCCGTGGTCACGCTCGACGCCCTGCCGCTCGAGATCCCGCTGACCGCGCTGTCGGAGCCGGGGCGGGCCCGCGCCGAAGCGGTCCTCGCCCGCAGCATCTTCGCCCAGCGGGTGACCGGCATCCGGTACCGGAGCCGTGACGCGGTCTTCCGCTTTCTCCTGGACCACCCCGACTTCGCGGCGAGCGTCGCGCGCGCTCTGCGGGTCGGCGAGTACAGGATCACGTCGCATCCCGACGGCTACTGGGGCGACGACAACCGGGGGGCCAAGGGCCTGATCCGCATCCTCTACGCGGACGACCATCGACGGCTCTATCACCTGGAGGGCCGCTACGAGCGCGGCCTCATGCCGACCATCGAGGGGCAGATCCTCGTCCTCTTCGAGTTCCGGCACGACGACACCGAAGACGGGAGCGTCGTCGACTCGAGCCTCACCGGGCACATCCGGATCGACACTCCCGTGGTCGGCGCGCTGGCCCAGGTGGTGAGCACCCTCACGCGACCGCTCGTCGAGCGCGCGGTGGAGCGCAAGATCCGGCGCTTCTTCGACACCGTCGCCCGGGTGAGCCGCTGGGCCCACGACGAGCCCGAACAGCTGGCGGCGGCCCTCGACGGCCATCCAGAGATGGATTCCGGGCCCACGTTTGCCGCGTTCCGGGCGGTCCTGCTGGCCGGGCGCCCGCCGGCGTGGGCCCGGGTCTCGTTCCGTCTGCTCGACGGCCCACTCCTGGATTCTGTCGACCCTCATCCGCGGCTCACCGGGCCTCAGCGGACCCCGACGGACCGCTGACCGTGCCTGCGTCGGTGGCGGTGGCGATCATCGCCGCCCTGCTCGTCGCCGGGGCGGCCGCGGCGCTCTGGTACCTGTGGCGCACCCGGCTCCAGCTCTGCCCGCATTGTGGATGGATCGTGCGTCGCGTCCAGCGCGGCTGGCTTCGTTGCCCGCGCTGCCACAAGCAGTACGCGCGCCACGCGAAGCTCAAACCTCACTGAGCAATGGGAGGGGGCCTCAACGGCCCCCTCCCAGACCCACCCCCCGAGAGTCGGTTGCGCGGGCACAGCCCGCGCTCGGAGCGGAACACCAACCGCAAGCGCTTGGGCCATCCGCTGCGCGTGGTTACTCCGACAAGCTCATAGGTCATCGCGGGGGGGTCTCGGAAGAGATCCCCTCGATACCCCCCGGTTGCGGCGGCACAGCCGCCGCTCGAAGCGCACCACCATATGCGTGGCGGTTGAGCTTCACGATCCGCGAGATCAATCCGACAGCCTCCGTTCAGAAGGGCGGCAGTCGGGCGTCACGGTGCGCACGGTCGTTCCGAGACGCATCCGGTTCCAGCGGCCCTCCGTTGTTCTCACGGGGGGAGGCAGGCCCGATCCGTTCGCCGAAAGGCGAACGCCCGGCTCTGCCGGGAGGGCATTCTCCGGGGGGCACAGCCCCCCTCCGACTGACCTCACATGCCAAGGGCGCCGCGGGCTTCATCCATGACGGCGTCCGTGATCGTTCCGTAGCCCCGATCCCGGGCGAAGCGCTCGATGGCCTGCCTGGCCATCGGGCGGATGAACGTCGGGACGCGCTCGATCCGGGCCTCGGCCTCCGGCGTCCAGGCGGGCCCCCCGGAGGCTGACGCGCCCGCCCCGGGGATCATCGCCGCGAATGGACACCCCGGCCCTTCGGCCGACCCGGCCGGAGCCGGCGACGCGGGAGCGTGCCCCGATTCCTCGTCGGCGAAGGCCGCTACGCGCTGATGCGTCAGGCTCGCCCGCACGTCGGCGAAGGGCGCGGCCTCGGCGGCGCGCCCGCCGACCTTGACGCCGAGTGACTGCACGAGTTGAGTCTCCCACGGGTTGGTGAGCATGGCGATGCGGTGTCCGCAGGCCGGGCACGCGAAGCTGACCGCCAGCGACCCCTCGTCGGGACCCGCCGTGGACTGGAGCCTCATTGCCTCGTCGCAGGCGACGCAGAGGAACTTCATGGCGGCGTGCTCCTTCCCGAGCCGGGCGGGGATCGATGGCCAGGCGGGCCGTCGGCGGCCGGCGCGCCCGATTTCAGTCTAGCACGAAGGCGCGCGTCATTTGGCGCCCTCGTCGGACGGCAGGACCGCCGCTCCGCTGATCCGGCGCGGCGCCGCGGTGCCGGCCGAGAGGACGATCCGGATCCCCTCTTCGATCGAGAGTCCCGTCGGCACGATCCCGGCGCGGGGCACCAGGACGATGTCGCCCAGGTAGAGGTGGTTGGTCGGCACGTAGACGGTCACCAGCGACTCCGGCTTGGTGCCTTCGACCCGGACCTCGCCGGTCCGAAACCCGTAGACGTAGATCCCCTCCCGGGGGTGCTCGACGATGACGAACTCGCGAAAGCCGCCGCGGCGCCGGGGGGAGAACGCCTCGATCACCCCCTGGACGGCGGGATAGACCCGGCCGAAGACCGGGAGGCGACGGAGCAGCCGCTCGGCCCACTGGAGGACCCGGCGCCCGACCACGTTGGTCGCGATCACGCCCATCAGGAAGATGATGACGATCGCGGTCAGAAACCCGAGGCCCGGGACGTGCCGGCCCAGGGCCTGCTCGTAGACCGGCGAGATGAGGCCGTCGACCTCGCGGTAGAAGATCCACAGGACGTAGGCGGTGAGCACGACCGGCACCGTGACGAAGAAGCCGGCGATGAACCGGACCTTGAACCAGGACTGCACGCGGTTCCGCATCCCGCCTCCGTGCACGGATGAAACCACACGCCCCGAAGCGCGTCAAGGCGCCCGTCCGGGCCGGCGGCGCGCGAATTGAGTGGCCCCGCCGCGCGTGCTAGCCTCGAGCTGCGGGCCTTTCCCGCCGGAGGATGCATGCGCAGGAATCGCGCCCTCGCGGTCACGCTGGCGGTCGTCGGGCTGCTGGCGGTGGCCGTTTGGGCCCAGCCGGCTCCGGTCACGACCGAGCTCCTCCGCCTCCGCACCCCGGACGGTCGCGAGACCGCCGGCCTGGTCTACACTCCGGCCGGTCGAGCCCCGCGCGGGGGAGTGGCGCTGGTCCACGGCTACGGGTCCAATTTCTACTCGGGGGCCCCCGGACACCTCGCCCGAAGCCTGGCCGAGCGTGGCTTCACGACGCTCACCGCCAACATGCGGGACCACGACGGGGGACCCAAGACCACGCTGTTCGAGGAGAGCCGGTGGGACATCCAGGCCGCTGTCGACGAGCTCGCGCGACGAGCACCGGCGCCGCTCGCGCTCGCCGGCCACAGCCTGGGGACCAACAGCGTGCTCTTCTACGTCGCCGACACCCAGGACGCGCGCCTCCGGGCGGTCGTGCTCCTGGCCGGACCCGGCAACGCCTTCGAGTGGAACGTCCGGCAGCTCGGGCGCGAGCGGGCCCGGCAGACGCTCGAGGAGGCGGAGCGGCTCCAGCGCGAGGGGCGCGGCAAGGAGCTGATGCTGATCGACCTCGGTCCGCTCGGGAAAGCCCTCTACTCGGCGGATCACCTGGTCAGTCTCCGGGGACCCCGGACCAAGTCGGACCCGTACCGGAACATCGCCCGGGTGACGCGGCCGGTCCTCCTCGTCTATGCCGGAGACGACCGCCTCGTCGACCCCGAGGTCGGCCGCCGCCTCAAGGCGGCCGCCGTCAACACGCCCCGGGCCGACCTCGTCGAGGTCCCCGGCGCCGACCACGGCTTTTCCCGGCATCAGGCGGAGGTCGCCACCGTCGTGGAGCGATGGCTCGGCGAGGTTCTGCGCGCCGCCCTTTGACTCGAGCGAGACCCCTCGAACGGGCCGCTACGCCGACGCGGTACGACCGGAATTACGAATTATGGCGATTACTTATTGACAAGACCGACTCGGAGAGCCATACTCGCCGGGTCAGCTCCCTCCAGTCGAGTCCCGGTGCGCTCGCCGGTCGAGGCCGAGGACGGAAGGTCATCGCGGCCTCACGGCTCGAGGTACAGTCCCCGCAGGTGGTCGGAGAAAGGAGAGCGGAGGGCGCCCAGACGCTCCCGCACACGGTTCATCGAGAGCCGTGTCCAGGCCGGCGATCGAATCGTCGGTAGTCCCCAGCGAGTGATCCTTGGCAAAACCATACTCACGGAGGATCCTGCATGCGCAAGCTGAGCTCGTGTCGAGCCGCGGCCGTCGCGGCTGTCTTAGTGGCGTCGCTCGCGTTCGCGCCGGTGGCCATGGCGGCCGACGCGACGAGTATCGCGGTCAACGGCCTCACCACGGCGAATTACTGGACGGCCGAGCGCTATGCCAGCGCCAAGCCCTTCCCCCTGCCCTCTCCGACCGGGCCGGTCACTCAGGCCGCTCAAGCCGTCCCGGCCGAGCCTTCCCACTGGGCGCCGGGGCAGCCGCCCACGGCGAAGGTGGCTCCCGACTATCGGAACATCCTCTTCGTCCCCCGCGCGGCTGAGGCCGAGGGCGACGGGGTCGAGCCCGGGGCCTTCGGAACCTCCGGCGCCCGCTTCACGAGCGCGCGCCTGGTGCCGGCGGCCGGGTCCTTCGCGGAGACGAAATACCCCAACAGGGTCAACGGCAAGCTCTTCTTCACGCAGCCGGGCGTCGGCAACTTCGTCTGCTCGGGCACCGTCGGCCGGTTCCGGATCGTCTTCTCGGCCGGCCACTGCGTGAGTGACGGCCGCGGGCACTTCTTCACCAACTGGACGTTCGCGCCGGCCTTCCGCAGCGGCTCGTCGCCGTTCGGAGTCTTCGGCGCGGTGTTCGTGACGGTCGACAACCGCTGGCACTTCGGCGGCGGAGGGGTCCCGAACGCCGGCGACTTCTCCTGGCTCGAGATGGGCGACAAGGCCGCCGGGCGCATCGGCTCTATCGTGGGCTTCTCCGGCTTCTTCACGGGTGCCTACCACAACCACGTGACGGCCATCGGCTATCCGTGTAACCACGACGGCTGCCAGATCATGCACCGGGTCGACGCCCAGTCGTTCCAGTTCGTCTCGCCGAACAACGTGACGATCGGCTCCGACATGCGGGGCGGGTCGAGCGGCGGCGGCTGGTTCGAGAACTACGGCGAGGCCGCGTCCGGCCAGAACACGGCGTGCACGCAGTTCAACTGCCGCAACGCCTGGATCGGCGCGACCTCGTGGGGGTTCATCAGCACCGCCCCGCAGATCCAGGGCAGTGCTCGACCCGACGGGACGTGGTTCAACATCCTCAACGGCGGCAACGTCTGCGGGCGGCGCGCCGGGAACTGCTAGTACTTCGGGGGGGTCTCGGAAGACCCCCCCGATACCCCCCCTCGGTTGCGGCGGCGCAGCCGCCGCTCGGAGCGCTGCTCGACGCATCGCCCGTGCGGGGCGAGCGGCGGGTTAATCCGACATACTCCTAGGGCGCGCTCGTCAAGGATGACCTCCGGTGGCGCGGGCCAAAGCCCGCGCCACCCGGAGTCGCTTTCGGAGCTGACCTCGTGGCCGTCATCGCGGCGCGCGGTCCCGGTAGAGCGGCGGGCGCACCCCGTCGCCCGAGAAGAGGACGGTCAGGACGACCTCCACCGAGTGGTTCCCGGCCAGGCCCTGGCACCCGATGGCGGCCCGGGTCGGCCTTCCACGCTCGCCGTACAGGGCGAACAGGAGATCCGTCGCGCCGTTCACGACGCGCGGCTGCTCGGTAAAGCCCGGGGCGGAGTTGACGAAGCCGACGAGCTGAACCGCCTGCTCCATGCGATCGAGATCGCCCAGCGCGTACTTGAGCGCCGCCAGGCTCGTGAGGGCCGCGTAGCGCGCCGCCTCCTGTCCCTGCTCGACGGTGAGATCCTTGCCGACCACGCCCGTCATGAAGGGCTTCCCGTCCTTGAAGGGGACGGTGCCGGAGAGGTAGAGCAGGTTCTGCACCGCCAGGTGCGAGACGAAGCGCGCGCCGCTGGGATTGACGCGGTACTGCTCCTCCAGGTTCCACAGGGACAACCCGAGCCCGCGCAGCCGCTCCTCGATGACCATGTCGCCCTCCTCGGCACGAGGCGCGTCGCGCCCCCGCGCCACGATTTCCCCAGCATGATGGGGTGGGGTCCGCGGATTGACAAGCAGAACCTCGAACCCGGCGCGCGTCCTGGCTCGCGATCCGCGTACGGCGCGTGCCGAGCCGGAGGGGCGGGCCGCGCCGAACCACGGTACGACCGGAATTACCAATAGTGGCCCTTTCTTACTTGACAAGACCGACTCCGGACGATACTCTCCAGCCCAGTCTTTGCAATCGAGTGCCGGCGCTCTCGCCGGTCGAGGCCGCGCAGGGGGGGGCAGCAATCGCGGCCTCACGACTCGAGGCGCGAGCCCGCAGGTGGGTCGGAGAAAGGAGCCGGGAGGGCGCGCAGATTCTCGTCGTCTACAGTCATCTGTCCGTGTGGCGGCCGGCGAATGACTCGCCGGCAGTTCCAAGAGTGGTGAACCACAAAACATGCTCAAGGGAGGATTCCGCATGCGCAAGCCGATCTTCACTGGAGTCGTGGCCGTAGCGGCATCGCTGGCGCTGGTGCCGCTGGCCATCGCTGACTCGACAGGCCTCGGGAACAGCAACGCCGCCGCCTCGGCGAGCTACTGGACGCCGGAGCGCTACGCCAGCGCGAAGCCGTACCCCTTGCCCAATCCGACCGGGCCGGTGTCGCAGGAAGCTCAGGCCGCTCCGTCCGGACCGTCCCACTCGGCACCGGGCCAGCCACCGACGGTGAAGGTGGCCCCCAACTACGCGAACGTGCTCTTCGTCCCGCGGGCGGCGGGTGTCGAGCCTCAGGCCTTCGGAACCTCCGGCGGCCTCTTCACGAGCGCCCGCCTGTCGCCCAACGCGGCGGCCATCCATGACACGAAGTACCCCAACAGCGTCAACGGCCAGCTCTTCTTCTCGGACGACGGGAGCAATTTCGTCTGCTCGGGCACCGTCGGCCGGTTCCGGATCGTCTTCACGGCCGGCCACTGCGTGAGCGACGGCCGCGGGCACTTCCACAGCGGGCGGAACTGGCGGTTCGTCCCGTCCATCCGCGGCGGCGTCGGGCCGTTCGGCACGTTCAACTGGGTCTTCGTGACCGTCGACAACCGCTGGCACTTCGGCGGGGGCGGCGTCCCGAACGCGGGGGACAACGCCTGGCTCGAGTTCGCCGACAAGGGCGGCGCCCGGATCGGCTCCATCACGGGATTCTCGGGCTTCTTCACGGGCGCCTTCAGCAACCACGTGACGGCGATCGGCTATCCGTGCAACCTCGACAACTGCTCGATCATGCACCGTAACGACGCCCAGGCGTTCCGCTTCACGTCCCCGAACTCCGTCGAGATCGGCTCGGACATGCGCGGCGGGGCGAGCGGCGGCGGCTGGTTCGAGAACTACGGCGAGGCCGCGGCCGGCCAGAACACGGCGTGCACGCAGTTCAACTGCCGCAACGCCTGGATCGCCTCCACCTCGTATGGTCCCATCAGCACGTCCCCGCAATACCTGGGGGCCTCGAGACCGGATGGGACGTGGTTCAACATCCTCAACGGCAGCAACGTGTGCGGTCGGCGCGCCGGGAACTGCTAGCGCGCGATCGCTGAGGAAGGTCACTCCGGTGGCGCCGGGCCTCCCGCCCGCGCCACCGGAGTCGTTTTCCGGACGTCGCATCATGAGCCGTCAAGCCGCAACGATCACGTTCCTCGTCGTCTTGCTTCTCCTTCGCTCGCCCGTGGCCGGAGCCCAGGCCCCCGCGACGGTGGAATGGGAGGCCGGCCGGCTCAGCGTCCGGGCCGAGAAGACGCCGCTCCATCACCTTCTCCAAGAGGTCGCCCGCCGGACTGGGCTCAGGCTACGCGGCACGGAGGCCCTCCGGCAGGAGGTGTGGGTCGGCTTCTCCGGCCTTCCCCTCCGGCAAGCGCTCCAGCGGCTCCTGGCCGGGGTGAGCCACGTCCTGATCGAGGAGCCGGCGCCCGACGGCGCGACCCGCTCTACGCTCGCGGTCCTCGGAGGGCGCGAGCGCGCCGGTCGCCAGCCAGCGGGCATGACGCCAGCGGAGGACGCCCGACTTCTCGACGACGAGCCGAGCGGACAGAAGATGGAGGCGGCGCTGACCGACGCCGACCCCGCCACGCGACGCTGGGCCGTCGAGTGGCTGCCCCAGATCGGAGACCAGTGGGCGTTCCACCATCTCCTCGAGGCCCTCAACGACGACGACGCCGGCGTCCGCGAGGCCGCCCTGGGCGGCCTCGGCCAGTACGGGCTGGCCGCGCTCGATCCGACCCTGATGCTCCTCCAGCGCGAGGCGAGCCCGGAGGTGCGCGTGGCCGCGCTCGGCGTGCTGGGGCAGCTGGGCGGGGAGAAGGTCGCCGGGATCCTGCGTGACATGCTTCGCGACCCCGATCCCCGCATCCGCACCGCGGCCGTGGAAGCAATGGCCTCCGCAGGCGGTCCCCTGGCGGCGGAAACCCTCAAGGCCGCGGCGGCGGATCAGGACGCCGACGTCCGGACCGCCGCCCTGGCCGCCCTGGGCATCCACGGTGACCCCGAGCGCGCGCTTCAAGAAGCGCTGGTCGACGGGGATGAGGAGGCCCAGGCGGTGGCCGCCGAGCTCGCCGGAACTCTGGGCCCCGGGGCCGGGAGGCCGGGCACCCCCGCGCGGTCTCGCTGAGTGGCTGCGCAGCACCCCGCGGAACTCGCGGGTCCGCGAGGCGCCGCCTCTCCGTATTTCCTGATCTGGCTCCTCGCCGCTCTGCTGCGCGGGGTTCACCTGTGGGAGCTCCGGGACACCCCCGTGTTCTCGATGCTGCTCGGCGACGCCCGGAGCTACGACACCTGGGCCCGGGAGATCGCCGCCGGCCACTGGCTGGGCGCCGGGGTCTTCTACCAGACGCCTCTCTATCCGTACTTCCTGGGCATCCTCTACGCCCTCACCGGTCGTGATCTCCTCGTCGTGCGCCTGGTCCAACTCGTCCTGGGCGCGACGTCCTGCGTCCTCCTGGCCCGGGCCGGCGAGGCGTTCTTCGGCCGCAGGGTCGGGATCGTCGCCGGCCTCCTGCTGGCGATCTATCCCACCGCGATCTTCTTCGACGGCCTGATCCAGAAGCCGGTCCTCGACCTCTTCTTCTTCACGCTCCTGCTCTTTCTCCTGGGACGGCTCTCCGAGGCGCCCCGTCCGTGGCGCTGGCTTCCGGTCGGCTTCGCGCTCGGCTTCCTGATGCTGACCCGGGAGAACGCTCTCGTCCTCGTGGCCTGTGTGGCCGTGTGGCTCGTCGCGCACGTTCGCCAGGCGGGCTGGCGCCGGCAGGCCTCCGCGGCGGCGTTGCTCGTCGCCGGGCTGGCGGCCGTCCTGCTCCCGGTGGCCCTGCGGAACCAGCGGATCGGGGGCGAGTTTCACCTGACGACCACGCAGTTCGGCGCGACGTTCTACGTGGGGAACAACCCGAAGGCCGACGGGACCTATGCTCCGCTCCGCTGGGGGCGGGGCTCGGCCGCCTACGAGCGCGTGGACGCGACGGAGCTCGCCGAAGCGGCGCTGGGGCGCACGCTGACGCCCGGCCAGGTGTCGGCCTACTGGGCCGGCCAGGCCCTGGCCTACATACGATCACAGCCCGGCCACTGGCTCCGGCTGATGCTCCGGAAGTGGCTGCTCGTCTGGAACGTCGTCGAGCTGGGGGACACGGTCGACGAGTACACCTACGCGGAATGGTCCTACCTGCTGAAGGGCCTCGAGCACGTCCTCCACTTCGGAATCCTGGCCCCGCTGGCGGCCTTCGGCGTGTGTCTCACCTGGCGCGACTGGCGGCGGCTCTGGCTCCTCTACCTGATGCTGGCGAGCTACGCGGCCAGCGTGGCGCTCTTCATCGTCTTCTCCCGCTATCGCTTCCTCCTCGTCCCCTTGCTCCTGCTCTTCGGGTCGGCCGGCCTGCTGGGGGGCTGGAATCTGCTGGCTCAGCGCCGGGCCCCGCCGCGGCTGTGGGTGGCGGCCGGGGCCGCTCTGGCGGCCGCGCTCATCGTGAACTGGACGCTGGTTCCGAAGGACGGCGTCCGGGCCATCACCCACACCAACATCGGGATCTTCCTCGCCAAGGAGGAGCGGAAGCCGGAGGACGCGGTCGTCCATTTCCAGAAGGCCCTGACGCTCAACCCGCGGTTCGTGGAGGCCCACGGCAACCTGGGCGCGGTCCTGGTCATGCAAGGGAGAGCCGACGAGGCGCTGGCGCATCTGACCGAGGCGCTGCGCCTCAAGCCCGACTACGTGGAGGCCCACTACAACATCGGAGTGGTGCTGGGGCAGCGCGGGCGGGACGACGAAGCGATCGCCCACTTCGGCGAGGTACTGCGTCTCCGGCCGACCCACGCGGACGCGCACAGCAACCTGGGCATCGCCCTGGCCCGGCAGGGGCGGCTCCCGGAGGCCACGCCGCATTTCCGCGAGGCGGCCCGTCTACGCCCCGACTGGCCAGAGGGCCGTTACAACCTCGGGCTCGCCCTGTTTCTCGGCGGCGAGTTCGCCGACGCCGCCTCCGAGTTCGCCCACGTGCTGCGCCTCCAACCGGAGAACCCCCTGGCCCATCAAAAGCTCGGGGAATCCCTGGTGAGGCTGGGGCGATGCCAGGAGGCGACGGCCCAGTTCGAGGAGGCCCTGCGCCTGCGTCCCGGCTGGCCCGAGCCGGTGGACCAGCTCGGCCGGACGTCGGTCGCCTGCGCGCCAGGTGGGTGAGCGAACGGCGGCACTCGCGAGGGCCGCAGAACCCCCTCCGAGGAAACTAGGAATGTGTCGGAGTAGCGAGCGCCCAGGACCGAGTATGCTCTACACCGAGTCGCGGTCCGCGCGGCGGCGTCGCCGCCGCAACCCCTCCAGGGGGTGGGGCTGGGAGGGGGCCGTCGAGGCCCCCTCCCATGGTCTAGATGCGGAAGCGCCGCTCCACGCCGTTCACGCGGACCACGTACTCACCCGGGGGGAAGTCCCCTTCGAGCGGGATGGTCAGGTCCACGAGCTGCGCCACCTGCGTACACACGCTGGCGCCGGTGTGGATCGTGGGAATGGACACGATGATCGTGCGGCCTTCCCGCCGCTGACTGATCGGTCCGAGTGATGTGCAGCCGTCCAGCAACACGCCCTGCACGCGCACGGAGGGCCGGGACGTGCCGGCCAGGGAAGTCCGGAGCTCGACGCCACTGACCTGAAGCGTCCCGCTCGGTTCGGACGGCACGGTGACCTGTCCGCCGCCGGTGCCCCCGCAGGCGCTCAAGAGCAGCATCAGTGTGAAGAGCCCTCCCCTCGTCATCGGTCCACCTCCCCTGTCGCTACGGCAAGATGATGCGACCGCCTCCCATCGTCCGGAGGAAGTCGCCGAGACCGAACCGCATGAACGGATTCGCCCGCTTCTCGTCGCCGATCGTCGAGGCCTCCCCGCCGTAGTTGTGACCGGGCAGCAGAATGGTCTCGTCGGGCAGCTTGGCCAGGCGCTGGGTGAGGCTCCGGTGCATCTCGGCGGGATCCCCGCCGGGGAGGTCGGTCCGGCCGCAGCTCCCGATGAAGAGCGTATCGCCCGAGATGAGGCGGCCGTCGACGTAGAAGCACTGGGAGCCCGGAGTGTGGCCGGGCGTGTGGATGAAGGTGATCGTGAGCCGACCCACGGACAGCTCGGTGCCGGCCTCGACCTTCACGAGGTCCGACCCGAACCCCGGCAGGAACTCGCGCTCGGCCTTGTGGACATAGACCTTGGCCGGGACGCGCTCGAGGAGGTCGGCGACGCCCGGGATGTCCGTGCCGAAGAGGTGCCCCCCCACATGATCCGGGTGGGTGTGGGTGATCAGGGCCCCCGTGATTCTCAGGCCATCCGCCTCGGCCGTGTTGACGATGCTGTCGATCTCCCAGGCCGGATCGATGACGAGGCACTCACCCGCCTCGCGGTCGCCCACCAGGTAGACGAAGTTCTGCATCGGCCCGAGCTCCATCTGCGTGAGGTAGAGCGATGAACCGGGGGGCTTCTCGGCGGGGGTCAGCTCGGGCATGGCGAGAAGAACCGACTAGAGCGGCTCTCCAACGAATCAGCGCGAAACCGTGCGTGGTAGCCGCGTGGTGCGGGGCCAAGTAACGAGCATAGCGAGGACGCAGGTCCGAAAGGCGCGCCGCAGGACGTCGCGGGGCTGGGGCCCCGCCGTCCGAGGCGCGCCAACTCGAGGAGGCCCGCCGAGGCGTATGCCGCATACGTTGAGGCGGGCCGACGACCGAGGACGAAGCTAGGCGAAGTTAATTGGCCGCGCACTAGAGGAGCAGATCCTCGGGAGTCGACGGCAGCTCGCCCAGGTTGTTCGCGTCGATGGCGTAGAGGGCCGGCTGATCGGGGACCCGGACATAGGCATTGCCCTTTTCGCGCTTCCCGATGGCGAGCGCGGCCACGGTCTTCCCGTCCTTGCCGGTGAGGGTCAGCGTCGTGGCCGGGGGCTGGAGCCCGTACGGCGTCGGGTCCCAGCCCTGCTCGGCGACCAGGTCGCGCCACTTGAGGTTCCGCAGCATCCAGATGAGGTCGCTCACCCGCCCGCCGGCCGCCTTTCCCTTGCGCGGCGCGACGAGCTGCCACTCCTCCTCGCCCGTCCGCTCCAGCACGAGGGTCTCGGCCCCACGCTGGATCTGCACCCGCGTCACGTCCCGGGCGTCGAAGGCGGCGAAGAACGAGTGGTCGCGCAGATCCTGGACCGAGCGGGCGAGGTCCTGTAGCACCTTGCCCTCGACGAGTACGATCGGCGCCGAGGGGCCGCCGCCGCTGACCGTCGCGTAGGCCAGGTCCTTCTCCCGGGCCGGGGCGAGCAGCAAGGCCTTCGGCTCCTTGGCCTCCTTCTCCCATACCACGACGCGTATCTGCGGGCGATCGAGGCCGAAGCGGGCGAGCGGCTTTCCGCCCTCGTCGACGAACTCCTTGGCGCGGAGCTCCTGCACTCGGCTCATGACCTCGACGGCCGTGGTCTGATCGGCCTTGAGCTGGACCGGCGCCGCGATCCGCCAGAGGCCGTCCTCCAGGGCCAGGGTCAGCTTGCCCTTCGGACTCTCCAGCTCCACCTTCTCCACCTTCTGCCGCTCGAAGGCCAGCACCGTCTTGTCCCGGAAGGCGGTGACCGAGGTCGGGATCGCCCGGAAGAACTCCTCTTCCAGCGTGAAGATCGTCCCATCCCCCTCGCGCTGGGCGTAGACCGTCTTCTTGTCCGGCACGGTCTTGCCGAGGCGAAGCGTCTTGGCCACCCGCTCCTTCTCCTCCCCGAGCCACAGGGTCAGCCGCAGGGGTCGGTCGAGCCCGTACTCGGCGGGTCCCTTCGGCGCCTCCGGCACGAAGTCCTTGATCTTCGCCGTCTTGAGCTTCTCCAGAAGGTTCGACACCTGCTCGCGGTCGGCGTGGAGGGCGACGGGCTCGGCGATGTCCCACTGCTCGGGCCCCAGAGGCTCCGGCTTGCCCTTGTGCACGACCGCCACCGTCTGGCCGCCCGGGGTCTGAACCTCGAGCTTCTTCACGTCCTTCGGCTCGAAGGCCAACACCGTTCGATCCCGGAAGTCGGCCACCGGCTTCTGGGCGTCCCGCAGCAACGAGTCCGGAACGAGCACGACGGCCGGCTTGTCGCCCGCCTGCGCGTAGACCCACAGCCCGGTCGGATTCTTCCCGCCGAGTCGGATCCGGCGCTTCTCGCCCTTCGCGGTGAAGACGATCTCGGCCGCCGGCGGCTCGAGCCCGAAGTCCGCCGGCTTCGCCGGATTCGGCTCGATCTCGCGCTCGACCCGCAGGGTCGTCAAGGAGGTCAGCAAGTCCTCGATGGGCCGCGACTCGGCCCGGCCTTGGACGGGCGACGCCAGGGCCCAGGCGTCACCGGACTTCTTGAGGTGAATCGACTCGCTGCCGCGGGCGATCGTCAGCTCGTCGACGTCCTTGGTCTCGAGGCCCTTCCAGAGGCGATCCTTCTCGGCGGTGGACTTCTCGCGGGCCGGTCCCTGGCGGACCTCGTAGACGTAGAAGAAGGCGCCGAGGGCGATCAGGATGACGGCGAGGACGGCGGTCGTCTTCCAGCGCATACGGCCCTACCGATTCCGCTTGCGCACGACCGAGTAGACGCCGGCCACGGCCATCGCCAGCGGCACCAGCACGACCGGCACCCAGAAGAGGACCTGGCCCTGGGCGGCCGTCAGGAAGACCGGCGTGTTGCGCCGCTCCTTCGGCCGGATGGCGATCAGGTTCTCCTCCTCCGCGAGCCAGGAGAGCGTGTTGAGGAAGAAGTCTCGGTTCCCCGAGAGATTGACGAAGGCATTCGTCGAGAAGTCCGAGTCCCCGATCAGCACGATCCGGGCCTTGGCGCCCTTCCGCTCCTGGGGGACGTCCTTGGCCTCGGCGGTCGCCACCGCCGCGATGGTGAGAGGCCCCCGGGCCTCGTCGGGATCCGGCTTCACCTGTCCCGACTTGATCTCCTGCTCGTTCGTTTCCGCCCAGCTCTCGCCGCTGGTCCGGGCCAGGGCTTGCGTGGTCACGCCCTCCGGGGGCTTCTCCTTGACGACCACGGTGCGGGCGACCGGGAAGAACGTCGCGTATCGGAACCCTTGCGTGATCGGGTGCGCCTGGTAATCGCCGACGACGGGGATCTCGGGGCCGGCGCCGAGCATCCGCCCCTGGGGATTGACGTCGATGATCACGTCGTTGCCGACGCCCAGCCCGTAGCGGTCGAGGAGCGGGCCGAGGCCCGGGGCCTGGAACGGGTCGATCATGAAGAGGACCTTGCCGGCCCGCCCGATGTAGCCCTGGAGCGCGTCCAGCTCGTTCGGCAGGAGGTCCTTCTGGGGTCCGGCCACCACCACGATGGCGGCGTCGTCGGGAATCTTCGATTCTCGGGCCGACAGGAGATCCTTGACCTCGTAGTTGAGCTTCTCGATGGCCGCCTTGATCTCGCTGAGGCCGGTCTTCTCGTTCGACGCCGGATCCTTCTCGCCGTGGCCCTTCAGGAAATAGATGACGCGCTTGCCTTCCCGGGTCACCCGGATGAGCGCGTTGGTGAGCTTCTCCTCCTCGGCGTCGGTGATCTTTTCCTCCTTGACCTGCCCATCCTTGATGGTGGCCTCCAGCACGACCGTGCCGTAGGTTTCCACCCCGTACCGCTTGGCCCGCAGCGGATCCCGGTCGGCGTCCACCACCTCCCAGGCGAACTTGCCTTCGGACCGGGCGGCGTACTGCTTGAGCAGGTCCTCGGCCGTGCGCTTGCCGGGCTGGTCGGGCCGGAAGAAGGCGGTGGCCTTGACCGGGGTCTGAAGCTCCTGGAGCACCCGGACCGTCTGCGGGGCCAGACTGTGACGCCGGTTCTCGGTCAGGTCGACGCGCCAGTTGTGGCGATAGGAGACCGCCTCTACCAGCGCGATGATGCCCAGGATCAGGACGACCATCACCAGCGCGTTCAAGCCGTACCGGGTGGTCCGCCGGCCCCAGAAGTCGCGCGAGCTCGGGAAGCTCGCGTAGAGCGCGAACAGGAGGAGCAAGCCGCCGACGATCAGGAGCGTGGGCCACACGGTCGCCCACGATGGTCGGTACACGCGGAGGACACCGCCGGCGGCGACGCCGGCGAGACCCAGCAAGAGCGCGGGAGTGGCGAATCGTCGCATGGCTAGCTTCTCCAGCGCTTCGACTCGAGCGAGCGCAGGGTGAGGAACAGACTCAGGATGGTGAGGTTCACGTAGTAGATCAGGTCCTTGGTATCGATGACGCCCTTGGCGAACGACTCGAAGTGCTCGGTGATCGACAGGTGCGAGAGCACGCGCCCCCAGGTGCTCCCGGCCGACTCGGACGCCCAGGAGATGACCCAGAAGATCAGGAGGGTGCCGAAGGTCGAGACGGCGGCCACGATCTGATTCTCCGTCAGCGAGGAGATCAAGATGCCGACGGCGATGAAGGCGGCCCCCTGGAGGAGGAGGCCGAGGTACCCCGTCAGGAGCGGCCCCCACTCGAGCTGGGTGGCCCACGCCACCAGGGCCGGGTAGACGAGCGTCAGCGTCAGCATTCCCAGGAAGATCCCGAGCGCGGCCAGGTACTTGCCGAACAGGATCTCGCCGTCCCGCACCGGATAGGTCAGCAGGAGCTCGATGGTGCCGCTCTTCTTCTCTTCGGCGAAGAGCCGCATGGTCAGGATCGGCATCATCAGCAGCATGATGACGCTGATGTTCTGGAAGAGAGGTCGGAGGACGCCTTCGGTGACCGACATGTCACGGGCCATCGTGGGATTCATCGCGGCCTGCATGCTGATGAGCGTGTAGAAGGCGAAGACGTTGTAGAAGAACCACCCGGCGACGAGGGTAAAGATGGCAAAGACGACGTAGGCGATCGGCGAGCTGAAGTACAGCCGCATCTCCTTCTTGAAGACGGCCCACGCTCTCATTCCGTCCGCACCTCCTCCTGGGCCGCCTCCACCTCCGCCCCCGGGAGCGGCCCCGGCTCGGCCTCGTGCTCCTCCCCGGCCACGACCCGGATGAACAGGTCTTCGAGGGAGAGGCCGAGGGCGCGCAGCTCCAGGAGTCCCCAGCGCTGCTGGGTCACCAGCTGCACGATATCGGGGCGGATGTCCCGCCCGCGATCGGCTTCCACGACGAAGGTCCCGACCCCTTCGATCACCCCGCGCGGCTCGACCCGGAGCACCCCCGGCAGGGCCCGCAAGGACGCGCCCACCAGCTCCGGTGGACCCAAGACCTGGACCTGGACACGCGTCAGCGGGGAGAGCTCGTCCATGAGGCGATCGAGCGAGCCGGAGGCGACGATGCGACCCCGGTTGATGATGATCACCCCCTCGCACACCATCGACACCTCGGGGAGGATGTGCGTCGAGAGGATGACCGTGTGTTCCCCGGCCAGGGACTTGATGAGCGAGCGGATCTCGATGATCTGCTTGGGATCGAGGCCGATGGTGGGCTCGTCGAGAATCAACACGGCGGGATCCGCGATCAGCGCCTGGGCCAGCCCGACCCGCTGCCGGTAGCCCTTGGACAGACGCCCGATCAAGCGGCCCTGGACGTCCTCGATCAGGCAGCGAGCCAGTACCTCGCCGACCCGGCGCCGGCGGTCGGCGCGCCCGAGCCCCTTGACGTCGGCCACGAAGTCCAGATACGTCGCCACCGTCAGGTCGCCGTAGAGTGGCACGTTCTCCGGGAGGTAGCCGATGCGCCGGCGCACCTCGAGCGACTGCTCGAAGACGTCGTACCCGGCCACCCGGGCGCCGCCGCTGGAGGCCGGCATGAAACACGCCAGGATGCGCATCGTCGTGGTCTTCCCGGCCCCGTTGGGGCCCAGGAAACCGACGATCGCCCCCTTCTCCACGGAGAAGGAGACATCCTGGATGGCCGCCACCGGCCCGTAGTACTTGGTCAGATGGTCCACCTCAATCATCGCGCTCCGCTCCGTCTATCCATTGGCCGTCGAATCGGACTCCGAATCATGGGTCGGCAGAGGGCTCGAGGCTCCCGGGGGACGAGCCGAAACTCACGTCAGCGTTGAAGTATACCACGGAGCGGCGCCGGCAGACTCCGATCAGTACTCGTGAAAAATCCCGGCGCTGATAACCTCGAGCCGGTTTTCCACCGCCGACCGCTGCACGGTCCACTCCGAGCGGCGGCTGTGCCGCCGCAACGATTCTCGGGGGAGGCCTCGGAGCGGGTGTTCCGACACCCCCTCCGATTCGACTCAGTAGAGCCCGGTGATCAGCCCGGCCGCGTCGACGTCGATCCACTCGGCATTCGGCGACCGTGGGAGTCCCGGCATCGTCAGGATGTCCCCGGTCAGCGGCACCAGGAAGCCCGCCCCCGCCGAGATCCGCACCTCGCTCACCGTCACCGTGAAGTCCCGCGGGCGTCCGAGGAACGCCGGGTCGTCCGAGAGGGACCGCTGGGTCTTGGCCATGCAGATCGGGAGCCCCGCGTACCCCAGGCTCTCGGCCTGCGCGATCTGGGCCTCGGCCCGCTTGGTGTAGACGACCCGCTCGGCCCCGTACATGCGGGTGGCGATGGTCTCGATCTTGGTCTTGACGGGGGCGCTCCAGTCGTAGAGCGGCTGAAAGCGCGCGGGCTCGCGGGCCAGCACGCCGTCGAGCGCGGCCGCCAGATCTTCGCCGCCGGCGCCGCCCCGACCGTAGACGTCGGCCACCACCGCCTGGACGCCCAGGGCCGCGCATTGCTCGACGATGGCCGCCAGCTCGCGGTCGGTGTCCGAGCGGAAGCGGTTCAGCGCCACGACCAGCGGCACGCCGAAGAGTCGGATGTCCTCCACGTGCTTTTCGAGGTTCGCCATGCCGGCCTTGATGGCGAGCAGGTCCTCGGCATCCACCGCCGCCATCGGCACCCCGCCGTGATACTTGAGGGCGCGGGCGGTGGCGACCAGCACGACGGCGTCCGGACTGAGCCCCGCGTAGCCGCACTTGATGTCGAAGAACTTCTCCGCTCCCAGGTCGAAGCCGAAGCCGGCCTCGGTGACGCAGATCTCTCCCAGCTTGAGCGCCAGTCGCGTGGCCACCACCGAGTTGCACCCGTGGGCGATGTTGGCGAAGGGCCCGCCGTGGACCAGGGCCGGTGAGCCCTCCTGGGTCTGCACGAGATTGGGGTGGATGGCATCCCGGAGCAGGGCCGCCATGGCCCCGGTCACTTTGAGGTCTCGGGCCAGGACGGGCCGGCCATCGAAGGTGAACGCGAGGAGGATGCGCCCGAGGCGCGTCTTGAGGTCCATGAGGTCCGTGGCCAGGCAGAGGAGCGCCATCACCTCGGAGGCGGCCGTGATGAGGAAGCCCTCTTCGCGCGGATACCCCTGGAAGCGGCCGCCCAGGCCGAGCACGATCTCCCGGAGCGCCCGGTCGTTCATGTCCATGGCGCGGCGAAAGAGGATCTGGCGGGGATCGATCCGGAGCGAGTTGTCGTGGTAGAGGTGGTTGTCCAGGCAGGCCGCCAGGAGGTTGTGCGCGCTTTCCACGGCGTGGATGTCGCCGGTGAAGTGGAGGTTGATCTCGTCCGCCGGAACCACCTGGGAGCGCCCGCCTCCGGTCCCGCCCCCCTTGACGCCCAGACAGGGGCCGATGGAGGGCTCGCGCAGCGCGACCACGGCCCGCCGGCCGAGCCGGGTGAGCGCCTGACCGAGGCCGATCGTCACCGTCGTCTTCCCGTCGCCCGGCGGCGTCGGCGTGATGGAGGACACGACGACGAGCTTCCCGTTCGGCCGGTCCCGCCGGGCCTCCAGGGCGTCGAGGTGCACCTTGGCCTTGAAGCGGCCGTAGGGGACGAGGTCGGCGTCCTCGAGACCGAGCGCGGCGGCGAGGTCGGTGATGGGCCGCATGGGACCCCTAGTCCCGTTCCTCGATGAGCTCGAGCACCGTCGAGGCGACGGCGTTCATGTACTTCGTCGCGTTCTCGGGGGAGGATGCGTCGAAGGCGAGCAGCGAGTAGAGGATCACGGCATCGCTGTGCGTACAGAGGAGAACCCGGTCGGCGCCGGAGAGGCGGGTATCCTGGGTGACCTTGCGGAAGTAGCCCATGCGGAGCTGGGACAGCCGCTCCAGAGCGGGCGAGATCTCCGTGTCGAACGTCGTCCGGTATTCTTCCATCACCGCTTCCTCGATCATGGCTCACGCCTCCTCGAGAGGGCTTGGCGGTAGAGGGACCGGACCTTCGACGCCGGGGAGACCGCTTCCGTCGGGTTCGGGCGTCAGGAGCGCCCCGAGCCACCCCGGGATCGCGATCATCCGCTGGGTCTCCGGGTGCCAGCAGGCGTGTCGCGTCTGGCCGGTCGCGATGAGGTCACCGCCCGCAGCCTGGCGGATCTCGTAGCGAAACACGAAAGACGCGCGCCTCCGCTCGCTGACCCACGAGCGGACCCGCAGGAGGTCGTCGAGCCGGGCCGGTTTGATGTAGCGTACCGTCGCCTCCACCACCGGCATGTGGATCTTCCGATCGACCTCCGACATCGGGAGGCCATGCTGCCGCAGCAACTCGACGCGGCCCACTTCGAAGTACGTGAGATAGTGGCCGTAGTAGACGACGCCCATGGTGTCGGTCTCGGCGTACCGCACCCGGATCGTCGTCTCGGAGACCATTGCGTCGTTGGGCGCGTCGTTGAGCTACGCCCGCGATGTTCCGCGCGAGTCAGCCGCCGCGGGTCCTGTCGCCGCGCCCGTCTCCGACTCGGGCCTCGTCATCAGAG
>DASYQW010000345.1 GCA_036005065.1 Candidatus Methylomirabilota bacterium
GACGCTACTCGACGCATTCCGTGATTGGGGTCATCGGCCGCTGATTGCTCCGACACGCTCCTGGATCATGAAGCGGGAGCCTGGACGCCCCCTCCCCATCTACCGCCTGGTCCGGCCGCCCAGCAGCAGGAGGCCCTCACCGAAGTCCTTGAGCACGGGAAAGCGCCCCTCGGCCACCAGCCGGGTGCCCGCCTCGGGGTCGAAGAAGTTGCCGATGACGACCGGCGGGTCGGGGCTCTGAATGACCACGAGTGGCGCGAGCGCGTATTGCGCGAGGTAGTACTCCTGGACGGCGTCGGGCCGATCCGAGAGGTACCCCACGACGCCATGACGCGGAAGCAGCGGCCGCAGGTCGACAAAGCGCGTCAGGTAGTGCGAGACGCGGTCCGGGCCCGCCGACCGGGCGGCCAGGGCCGCCATCTGGACGACGAACTTCCCGCTCGAGAAGAGCGCGAGCGCGACGAGCAGCAGGACGGCCACCCGCGCCCGGCGGGACGCGGCCGCCGTCACGGCAGGGAGACTCGCTCGCCTGACTGCTGGAGGAGCTTGGCCACCAGCGCGGTCCAGCCCGTCTGGTGGCTGGCCCCGATGCCGGCGCCGTTGTCCCCGTGGAAGTACTCGTAGAACGGGATGAGGTCGCGCCAGTGCGGGTCCGTCTGGAGCTTCTCCGTCCCGCCGAAGACGGGCCGGCGGCCGTCCGGCCCGCGCAGGAAGAGTTGGGTCAGCCGCCGTGAGAGCTCGGCCGCCACGTCCCAGAGCGTCATCCGGTGCCCCGACCCGGTCGGAAACTCGACCTTGAGCGCATCGCCGTAGAAGTGGTGGTACTTCTGGAGCGCCTCGATCAGGAGGAAGTTCACCGGGAACCAGATCGGCCCCCGCCAGTTCGAGTTGCCGCCGAACAGGCCGGTGGAAGACTCGGCCGGCTCGTAGTCGACCCGATACGCGGCGCCGTCGACCGTGAAGACATAGGGATGATCCCGGTGACAGCGGGAGAGCGCGCGGATGCCGAACGGCGAGAGGAACTCCGCCTCGTCCAGCAGGTAGGCGAGGATCCGCCGAAGCCGGGGGCCCTTGGCGAGCGTCAGGAGGCGCCGGACCCCGCCGTCGGGGCCGGTGTCGGTCTCGACGTGGGGGGCGAGCTCTGGCCGGTTCTCCAGGAACCACTGCATGCGCCGCTTGAACCCCGGGTGGGCGTCGACCACGCGGGGTTCCAGCGTCTCGACCGCGAAGAGCGGGATCAGCCCCACCAGCGAGCGGAGCCGGAGCGGGTGGGCACCGCCGTCCGGGGTGTGGAGGACGTCGTAGTAGAAGCCGTCCCGCTCGCTCCAGAGCTCGATCCCCTCACCGGCGACGTCGTTGATGGCCCGGGCGATGCTCACGAAGTGCTCGAAGAACTTCGAGGCCACGTCCTCGTAGGCGGAGTCCTCGCGGGCCAGCTCCAGGGCGATGGCGAGCATGTTGAGGCAGTACATCGCCATCCAGGCGGTGCCGTCCGCCTGCTCGATGCGGCCGCCGGTGGGGAGCGGGGCCGAGCGGTCGAAGACGCCGATGTTGTCGAGTCCGAGGAAGCCACCCTGGAAGACGTTGCGGCCCTCGGTGTCCTTCCGGTTGACCCACCAGGTGAAGTTGAGGAGCAGCTTGTGGAAGACGCGCTCGAGGAAGCGCCGGTCGACCCGCCCCCGGACACGGCGCTCGATCTTGTAGACGCGCCAGGCGGCCCAGGCGTGGACCGGGGGGTTCACGTCGCTGAAGGCCCACTCGTAGGCCGGAAGCTGGCCATTGGGATGCATGTACCATTCGCGGAGGAGCAGGACGAGCTGATCCTTGGCGAAGGCCGGATCGATGAGCGCGAGCGGGATCGTGTGGAACGCGAGGTCCCACGCGGCGTACCAGGGGTACTCCCACTTGTCCGGCATCGAAAGGATGTCCTCGTTGTAGAGGTGCGTCCATCGATGATTCCGCCCGTGGAGGCGCTCGGGCGGCGGCGGGGAGCCGGCGGGGTCGCCCCGGAGCCAGCGCGCCACGTCCAGGTGGTAGAACTGCTTGGTCCAGAGGAGTCCGGCCAAGGCCTGGCGCATGACGTTCCGGGCGTCCTCGGAGAGATCGGCCGGGATCACCGTGGCGTAGAATTCGTCGGCCTCGCGCTGTCGCGCGGCGAACGTCGCGTCGAACGCGGGGCCGAACGGCGCCGGACCCGGCCGGTCGGTCAGGCGGAGCCGCACGGTGGCCGCGGCCCCCGGCTCCAGCCGGACGGGATACCGCGCGGCCATCTTGGTGCCGGCCGCCACCCGGTTCACCGCCTCCGTCCGGCCGTGCACGACGACATCGTCGATCCCGTCCTTGACGCAGGCGACCTCGTTCTCGCCCCCCCACAGCCGCCGGACGTTCGTCTCGTTCTCAGTGAAGAGCAGCGCCGGCGCCCCCGCGCAGAGGAGCACGCGGCGGCCGTAGGCGGGGTGCACGACCTCGACCGCGAGCCCGCCCTCGACCGGCTCGACGGCTCGGAGGCGCGGCCGCCGCTCGTCGATGCCCCAGGCCCAGGTGTTCCGGAACCACAGGGTCGGTAGGAGCTCCAGCGGCGCCATCTCCGGTCCCCGGTTGATCGCCGTGACCCGCATCAGGATATCCTCGGGGGCGCCCTTGGCATACTCGACCACGACGTCGAAGTAGCGGTCCGCATCGAAGACCCCGGTGTCGATCAGCTCGTACTCGAGCTGTCGGCGGCCCCGGCGCGCGTTCTCGGTGAGGAGCTCCGCATAGGGGAAGGCGGCCTGGGGATACTTGTAGAGGTAGCGCATGTAGGTATGGCACGGGGTGTTGTCGAGGTAGAAGTAGTATTCCTTGACGTCCTCGCCATGGTTTCCCTGGTGGCCGTCCAGCCCGAACAGCCGCTCCTTGAGCCACGGGTCACGGCCGTTCCACAGGGTGAGCGCCAGGCAGATGAGGCCGTGGCGGTCCGAGAGGCCCGCGATCCCGTCCTCGCCCCAGCGGTAGGCCCGGGAGCGGGCATGCTCGAACGGGAAATACTGCCAGGCGGTGCCGGACGCACTGTAGTCCTCCCGCACCGTCCCCCACTGACGCTCGGCGAGATACGGGCCCCAGCGCCGCCAGTGGGCCCGCCGCGCCTCGGCGTCCTGGAGCCGCCGGCCTTCGGCGGTGGCCGCCGACGGGTCGCTCATCGGAGTCCGCTCCTCGCTCATCTCGGGCGTGGCGCGAAGGTCGTCCTATCGAGCATGGAACTCGGGGATGACCTCGTCGGCGAGCCGGGCCAGCTGCTCGAGCAGGGCCGCCGGCGGCCCGGCCGGCCGCAGGACGAACTTCGTCCCGCCGCGTGCGACGTATCGCTCGATCACCTCCGCCACCGCCTCGGGCGGCCCGACCGCGGTCGCCGCGCGAAGCGTCGCCTCGTCCGCGCGGTCCCGCGGCAGGGAGGGCTCGGCGGCCCGCCACCCGTCTTCCCGGGAGCCGGCGAGCACGAAGGGGATGATCGTCCCGAAGTGGTCGGCCTCGATCTTCCGTCCGGCCGCCTCGGCATACCCCTGGATGCGCTCGACCGCCCGCCCGAAGGCATCAGGGGCGATGAGCGACGCGAGCCAGCCGTCGCCGAGCCGCCCGGTGCGCCGGAGCGCCGCTTCCGTCGTGCCGCCGACCCAGAGCGGCGGGGGCGTCTGGATCGGCCTGGGCTGGAGCCGGACGCGGTCGAGGGTGAAGTACGAGCCGCGGTAGGTCACCTCGTCCTCGAGCCAGAGCCGCCGGATCAGCTCGATGGCCTCGTCGGTTCGGGCGCCGCGCGCCTCGCGGGGGACGCCGGCCGCCTCCCACTCCCGCCGCTGGTCGAGTCCCACGCCGACCGCCGGGAAAACCCGCCCGTTCGAGACCACGTCCAGCGTCGCCAGCGCCTTGGCGGCCACGATCGGGCTCCGGAACGGCAGCACCAGGACGGCCGTCCCGAACTTGAGGCGGCGAGTCCGCCCGGCCACGGCGGCGAGGGCGGTGAGCGGCTCGAGCGACGCGGCCAGCAGCCGGTCCGAGAGCCAGAGGGAGTCGATGGCGGTGGTCTCGCAGAGCTCGGTGAGGCGCCACAGGAGGTCGTGCGCCGCGGCCCCATCGGGCCACGGCCCGGGCATCACCCCGATGCGGATCTTGGCGGGACCGAGCACGGCGCCCATGCTAACACGCGTCAGTAGTCCTGGGGGGGAGCGGCGGCGCTCCTCCCCCAGACCCCCCCACCGCATTCATCAGGAGCGGGGACGCGAGAGCCACGGGGTGGCGGCCCATCAGTAGTCCTTGGGGTCGAGGGCGTCCCGCAGGCCGTCGCCCGCGAGGTTAAAGGACAGGGTGAGGACGAAGATGGCCAGGCCCGGCCACCAGGCCATCCAGGGCGCGGTCTCCAGGAACTGCTGGGCCGTGTTGAGCATGGTGCCCCAGCTCGGCGCGGGCGGCTGTACCCCGAGACCGAGGAACGAGAGGATCGCCTCGCCGATGATCGCGGTGGGAATGGAGACCGTGGCCTGCACCAGGAGGGAGCTCACGATGTTGGGGAGGATGTGCCAGGCCATCACGCGCCCGTCGCCGGCCCCGAGCGCGCGCGCGCCCTGCACGTAGTCCTCCTCGCGCGTGCCCAGCACCAGCCCCCGGGTCAGGCGGATGAAAGTCGGCGTCGCGCCGAGACCGATGGCCAGGGTGGCGTTGGTGAGGGATGGGCCGAGGATGGTGACGAGGCCGATGGCCAGGATCAGAAACGGGAAGGCCAGCCAGGCGTCCGTGAGCCGCATGAGGACCTGATCGACGCCGCCCCGGTAGTAGCCCGAGACCAGACCGGCCGGCACCCCGAGGGCCATCGCCAGCAGGATCGAGAGCACGCCGGCTCGCATCGAGATGCGCGCCCCCCACATCACGCGCGAGAGGTTGTCCCGCCCGAGGTCGTCCGTTCCGAAGGGATGCGCCCAGCTCGGCGCTTTCCGGATCTGGCTCCACTCGGTCTGAATGGGATCCGCCGGGGCGATCCACGGCGCCCCCACCGCCATCACCACGAATCCCAGCACCACGATGGCGCCGGCCAGCGCCGGCGGGCGCCCGGCGAGACGCCGCCAGCCGCGGTCGAGGCGGCCGCGCCGCTTCGGGCCGGCGAACACGGTGGCGGAGGAACCGTGTTCACGCCCAGTCACGGTCGCCGAGCGCCCGACGGCCCCGGAGGGGCTCCGTCCGGTGATCTCAGCCATTTCCGCGAGAGCCCGGGACCCGGATGCGGGGGTTCACCAGGGAATAGGCCAGGTCGACCAGCAGGTTGATCACCACGTAGGCGCTCGCCGTGATCAGCACCACGCCCTGCACCAGCGGGTAGTCGCGGGTGAAGACGGCCTCCACGATCAGGCGGCCGAAGCCGGGGACGACGAAGATCTGCTCGGTAACCACGGCTCCGCTGATGAGGGCCCCGAGCTGGAGGCCGAAGATCGTGATCACCGGGATGAGGCCGTTCCGGATGGCGTGGTGGAAGACCACCGCCCGCGGCGGGAGCCCTTTGCTCCGGGCGGTGCGGATGTAATCGGCGCTCAGCACTTCGATCATGCTGTTGCGGGTCTGGCGCATGAGCACGGCGGCCAGCGCCGCGCCCAGCACGAAGGCGGGCATGACCATGCGCTGGGTGTTTCCCACCGGATCCTCGGCGAGCGGCACGAAGCCCGAGGCGGGCAGCCAGCCCAGACGCACGGACAAGAGCAGGATGAGCATGATGCCGAGCCAGAAGTTCGGAACCGACACCCCGCACAGCGAGAGGCCGCTGGCCAGGTAATCCCAGGCGGTGTTCCGCCGCACGGCGGCCAGGACGCCGGCCGGGATCGCGATCAGGAGCGCGACGACCAGCGCGTAGCCGGCGAGCTGCAGGGTGATGGGGAGCTTCACCGCCACGATGCGGGCCACCGACTCTCGCGTGCGAATCGACTCGCCCAGGTCGCCACGAAGCGTGAGCCCGATCCAGCGCGCGTACTGCAGGGGGATCGGGTCTTTCAGCCCGTATTTCTCCCGGATCTCCTCCAGCCCGGCCTCGTCGGCGTCGGTGCCGGCCAGGACCCGGGCCGGGTCCCCGGGGATCAGACGGACGCCGGTGAAGACGATCAGGCTGATCAGGAAGAGGGTGATGACCGAGATGACACTCCGCTGGACCAGGAACTCGAGCACGCGGCTAGTCCCGACGAACCCGGATGGCCCCGGCCCGGCCTAGTTCCAGGTGACGCCCTTCATCCTGATCAGCCCGTCGGGCACCGCCTTGTAGCCCTTGAGGCTCTTGGGAAGCGCCACGATGTAGCTCCGGTGGTAGAACACGTTCAGGTTCTCGTCGATCTCGTAGAGCTTCTCGCAGATGTGCGCGAAGACGATCCGCCCGACGTACGTCCGGGCCAGGCTGGGGTCCATGATGTCCGGGTCCTGGTTCAGGGCGACGACGAGCGTCTTCTTCTGCGCCGAGACCGGCGCGGCGGCGAGGAGCAGGCCCGCCAGCATCCCCACCGCGAATCCCGCTCTCTGGCCGATCCATCTCATGGCTGGCTCCCGCGTCGCGATCGAGGGTGAGGCTCGGCCGGATGACCCCCGGCCAGCCGTACTAGTTCCAGGTGACGCCCTTGATTCTGATCAGCCCGTCGGGCACCGCCTTGTAGCCCTTGAGGTTCTTCGGGAAGGCGACGATGTAGTTCTGGTGGTAGAGGTACACGATGCTGCGGTGAACGCCGACGAACTTCTCGATGGCCTGCCGGTAGAGGTCGACGCGCTCCTTCGTCTCGCTCACCTCCCGTGCCTTGTTCAGGAGAACGTCCACCGTCTCGTCGCAGAAGTGGGTCACGTTGAGGCTGCCCGTGCAGGTCTGGAACTGGTGGATGTTGCCGTCCGGGTCCAGGCGGCCGCTCC
>DASYQW010000346.1 GCA_036005065.1 Candidatus Methylomirabilota bacterium
GAAGACCGGGTGGTTCTCGCGGAAGTATTTCAGATCCGGGAAGGGATCATCCAGCTTGGCAGCGGGTCGTTGAGGAAGAAGCCGGCCGCCTCGCGCTCGTCGCCGGGATTCGACTCACCCACCGCTGGGGCCGCTCGTGACCGACGCCTGCTGCACGTGGTTCCGGAACCCGATCGGGTCCCGCACGCGCCGGAAGACTTCCCGGGCGCCTCCGGTGCCCGTCACGGTGAGGTCGCCGTAGTTCAGGAGGCGAGCCATGAGTCCCTGGTTCACCCCGATCGACTCGACCTTGGAGAGCAGGAGCTCCGTCGTGTAGCGCGCGATGAGGCCCACCTTGAAGATCAGGCGCGTGGTGGTCACCGCGAACTCGGAGGTCATCAGCTCGACGAAATGGACCAGGGCCCAGAACGCGCCGATCGCCACCACGACCAGCCCGACGTACCACAGCCACGGCGGATCCGAGATCGGCCACAGCGCCCCCGCCAGTACCACGCCGACGAGCATGACGAGCCATGACCGGAGGAACATGATCCAGTGAAGCCGCGTCTTGTAGACGACCCGCTCGTTCGGCAGGAGATGCCGCTCGACGTAGCCCACGCTTCCCCCCTTCCTCCCTTCCGCCCTTCGGAGCCCGCCCCACGGGCGGCCGCCCCAGCATAGCCCAAAGGGGTGCACACTAAACAGTGCACCCCTGCACTGCCCAGTGTGCACCCCCTGGCCGCCGAGCCTCCGAGGCCGCGGGGACGCAACCGCCGGCGCCATCGGGCGATTCGCGCGCCGCAGCCATCCCGAGGCCCCCGGTGGCTCGCTTCTTGCTCTCGCCTCACGCACGCACGGCCGCTCTCGGCTGTATCCGTTTCGATTCAGGGGGGAGGGCTCACCATGCGGCGCGGGTTTATCACGTCCGCCTCGAGGGCTATGGCGCCGGCGGTCTGCCTCGGTATGCTGGGAGCCAGCGCCGGCCCCGGATCGGCCGGCCCGGAGGATCCCGAGATCGTGTACCGTTCAGCCGTCCTCGAGCGGACCGCCGGGGAGCCCAACGTGTACCGGGCCCGATTCGAGCCCTGCGACCCGACCGGGCGCTTCCGGCTGGTCCTCGACAACGGCGTGGAGGGCGGCCGGCGGGTGTCGAGCGGGGTGGTCTCCCTGAACGGAGCGCGAGTGATCGAGGAGCGCGACTTCAATCAGCAGGTCGTCCGGATCGCCCGGCCGGTACCGCTCCAGGCCGCGAACACGCTCGAGGTGCGCCTGGCCGGCGCTCCCGGCGGCCGCGTCCGCGTCACCGTCGACGGCTTCATGACCTGCCTCCGCGTGCGGATCACCTCGCCGCTGGCCGGCAGCAGGATCGCGGATCACCATGCGCTGGTCGAGGGCGAGCTCGAGTCGCGGGGACCCGCCGGGGTGCGCCTGTCGGCCTTCCTCCCCATTCAGGGGCACGCGATCGAGTTCGTGGTCCCGGCGCAGTTCGATGGACACCGCTTCGCCGCGCGTGCCCCGCTCACCACCGGAGAGGTGCGTATCGTGGCCCGCGCCTCCAACGCCGCCGGGCGCACCGCCGAGGATGCCGTGACGGTGCGAGCCGAGCCCGATCCCGACGCCCTCCGGATGGAGTGGCCGGAGGTCTCCCCCAAGACTGGCTTCGCCCCGCTCGCGGTCACGTTCGACATTCGCGGCGTCGATCCCTCCGACCTCTCTCGGCTCGATCTCGATGCGGACGGCGACGGCGTGCCCGACTTCACCCTCGCGAGCTTCGTCAACTCGCGAAACGTGACGTTCGAGTACCGCGTCGAACGGCTGTACATGGCGACCGTGCAGGTGGGCGACCCGGCGGGACAATCGGCCACGTTCCGGATTCCGATCAGCGTGATCCCCCGGCCCGATCTCCCCGCGCTCTGGACGGACTTCCGCGCGGCGCTGGCCCGGGGCGACCTCGACGGGGCTCTGTGGTTCGTCGCGGACGAGGCCCGCGATCGCTACCGCCGGGTCTTCGAGGATCTCCGGGCGGATCTGCCGGCGGTCGCCGCCAGCCTCCAGGACCTCGGGACGCCCGTCCTCCGGTCTGGGTACGCGTCGGCCGGCGTCACCCGCATCCGCGACGGCCAGACCGAGGCGTTCGTGGTCGCCTTCGTCCGCGATACCGACGGCGTCTGGCGGATCGCCAGCATGTGAGGGGATCCCGATGAGCGTACGGCTGCTGCTCACCAGCCTGGTCGCGCTGCTCGTCTTCGCGCCCTCGGCGACGTCGGCGGGACCGCCCGACACCTATTCCGCGGCGGAGATCCGCGGCTGGGTGGTCGACGCCGAGACCAAGCAGCCCCTCGAGGGCGTCTACGTCGTCGCCCAGTGGATCCTCCAGACCGGGCTCTTCGACAGCCGGACGGTCACGCGCCTGCACATCATGGAAGCCGTGACGGATGCCAAGGGGGAATACTACTTCCCCCCGTGGGG
>DASYQW010000347.1 GCA_036005065.1 Candidatus Methylomirabilota bacterium
GGGTCGAGGAGGTCGCGCAGGCCGTCGCCGAGCAGGTTGATGGAGAGCACGGTCGACGCCAGGAACAGACCCGGGAAGAGCAGCAGCCAGAACGCCACGCGGACGTGGGCCCGCGCCTCCGCCATGATGTTCCCCCAGCTCGGGATCTCCGGCGGGGTGCCGGCCCCCAGGAAGCTCAGCGCCGCCTCGATCAGCACCGCGGACGCGCAGACGTAGGTGCCCTGGACGATCAGCGGCGCCAGCGTGTTGGGCAGGATGTGCCGGGTGGCGGTGCGGGCGAGCCCCGCCCCCACCGCCACCGAGGCCTCCACGAACGGCTGCTCGCGAAGGCTCAGCACCACGGCGCGCACGAGGCGGACGACTCGCGGCGTCTGGGGAATGACGAGCGCGATGATGACGTTCCGGACGCTGGCGCCCGTCAAGGCCACGAACGAGATGGCCAGGAGCAGATCCGGCAGCGCCATGATGCCATCCATGATCCGCATGATGACGCCATCGAGCCGCCGCACGTAGCCGCTGACGAGGCCGACGGTCAGGCCGATCACCGACGTCACCGTCGCCACCACGATCCCGACCGCCAGCGAGATCCGGCTCCCGTAGACGACGCGGCTGTACGAGTCGCGGCCGTACATGTCGGTGCCGAACCAGTGCCTCCCCCCGGGCGGCCGGAGGCGCTCGACGGGGTTCATGTCGATGGGGTCTACGGTCAGCAGGTACGGCGCCAGCGCGGCGATCAGCACCATCGCCACCAGCAGCGCCGCGCCGGCCGCCATGGTCGGGTTCCGGCGAACCAGCCGCCACCCGGCGGCCGGCCGCGCCACCCGGTCGACCAGGGCCGGCGTCAGTAGCGGATCCGCGGGTCGAGCAGCAGGTAGCACAGGTCGACCACGAGGTTCACCAGGACGTAGACCGCCGACGAGAGCAGCGTCACCCCCTGGATGATGGAGTAGTCCCGCTGCAGCACCGCATCGACGGTGAGGCGCCCGAGCCCGGGCAACGCGAAGACGCTCTCCGTGATGACGACGCCGGAGATCAGGAGCGTGAGCCCCACCCCGATCGTGGTGACGATGGGGACCGACGCGTTCTTCAGGGCATGGCCGAAGAGGATCCGCCGCGATCCCTGGCCCTTGGCCTGCGCGGTGCGGATGTAGTCCGCCCCCAGCACCTCGAGCATGCTGGCGCGGGTGATCCGGGTGAGGAGCGCCATGTAGACCAGACCCAGGGTGAGGGTCGGGAGCACGAGGTGGCGGGCAAAGGCCCCGACGTCTTCCCGGTAGCTCACGTAGCCCTGCACCGGGAGCACGTCGAGCGTCACCGCGAACCCGTAGATCATCAGGAAGCCCAGCCAGAAGACCGGGATCGAGAAGCCGGCCACCGCGAAGACCATGACCGCCCGGTCGACCCAGGTCCCCGCCTTCCAGGCGGCCAGGATGCCGAGCGGCACCGCCAGCGTCACCGCCAGCGCCAGCGTGCTGAGCGTCAGCGCGACGGTGGGCTCCAGGCGCTGGGCGATCAGCGTCCGCACCGGGAGCTTCGAGTGAAGCGACCGGCCGAGGTCGCCCCGCAGGACGTTGGTCACGTAGACCCGGAGCTGGACGTGCAGCGGCTGATCGAGCCCCAGGGCGACGCGGATCGTCTCGATGGCCTGGGGGGAGGCGTAGTCGCCGGCGATGATGGCGGCCGGATCGCCGGGCGCGATGCGGATCAAGACGAACACGAAGAGGACCACGACGCCCATCACGGGGAAGACCGCCAGGATCCGCCGGACGACGTAGGTGAGCATGGCGAGGGGCGCGCGGCACGCGTCGCGCCGGGGCGGGCCCGATCGGCTCCCGCCCCGGCGGGCGCCGGGACGCTACTTCCGGGTCATGTTCCAGAACAGGACGTACGGGGCGGTCGACGTGTACTCGAGTCGGTCCTTCCGCCAGGCGCTGTTCGAGTTGAACTCGCCCACCGGGACATAGGGGATGTTCTCCATCAGCGCCGAATGGTACTCGACCAGGAGTTTCTTGAACTCGGGCGAGCCGGGGGCGGTGTTCCCGAGGTCGTCGAGGGCCTTGGTGGCTCGCGGCGAGCACGGCCAGCCGAACCAGGCCTCGGCGCAGCGGGTGGAGATGTTCGCGTGCCCCCAGGGGTCCGACAGCGCCACGCCGTTCGACGTCGTGTGGAAGATGTGCCAGCCGGCGGGATTCTTGCTGGGCGGATCCTTGATCGGCCGCCGGGAGGTCAGGGTGCCCCAGTCCATGACCTGGAGGTCGACGTTCACCCCGATCTTCCGGAGAAGGGCGGCGGTCGTGAGGGACGCGGCGTTGATCGTCGCGATGTCGCTCGGCGCCATGACGACGATCTTCTCCCCCTTGTAGCCCGCGTCCTGGAGGAGCTGCCGGGCCTTGGCCAGGTCCGGCTGGCGGTACGGCTCGGCGCCGGCGTCGGTCTCGAGCCACTGGCCGCAGCCGAGGTAAGCCCAACACACGGTCCAGTTCTCCTGGTCCCCGGCGATGGCCCGCAGGTAATCCCGCTGGTCCACCATGTGCACCAGGGCCTGGCGGGCCTTGATGTTGTCGAACGGCGGCACCAGGTGGTTCGGGTGGATCTGCATCTGCTGCACGTCCACCTTGCGCATGGTGACGTTGGGGTCCTTCTTCAGGATGGGCCACTGGTCGATGTGCGGGCTCTGGAGGAAGTCCACCTCGCCCTTCTGGAGGGCGGCCACCGCCGTCGAGGGATCGGGGATGACGATCCACTCGACCCGCTCGACCTTGGCGTGCCGCCCGCCGGCGTAGTAGTCGGGCGGCTCGGAGCGCGGGACGTAGTCCTTGTTCCGCAGGTAGACGGTCTTCACGCCCGGCACCCAGTCCTTCTCGGAAAAGACGAAGGGGCCCGAGCCGATCTTCTCGCCCTCGAACGCGTTGGCCGGGTTCTGGATCGCGTGCCGTTCCGGGAGGATGAAGGGCACGTAGCTGTACTCCTTGGCGAGCGCCCGGAGCACGAGCCCGTAGGGCTCCTTCAGCTTGAGGACGAAGGTCTTGTCGTCCACGACCTCCAGGGAGGCCGTCCGCGCGATCAGCTTCTGGCCGGCGGCGTCCTTGACGGCCCAGCGCTTGATCGACGCCACGGCGTCGGCTGCGCGCACGGGCTTGCCGTCGTGCCACTTGAGCCCGTTCCGCAGGGTAAAGGTGTGGGTCAGCTTGTCCGGGCTGACCCGGTAGGTGTCCACCATCTGTGGCCGGGGGACGCCCTTCGAATCCAGCGAGAACAGGGTCTCGTAGATCATGTAGCTGTGCTGCTGGGTGATGTTGGCGGTGGTCCAGTGCGGGTCCAGGTGCTTGACCTCCGCGTGCAGCACGCCCCGGACGGTCTGGGCAGCGGCGGGCGTCGCCCCTGGCAGCAGGGCGCCGGCCACGACCGCCACCAGCCCGCCCATCCATCGCATCCGAACGTTCCTCATCGCCGCCTCCTTCTTTCCGCCGGACCGGTGCATGCCGTCGCGCCCGGGATCGACCGCGCGCCCACTGTCGGCCAGGGGGCGGGCGAAGTCAAGAGGTCCCCGCCGGATGCGGCCGGCGCTTGACCGGCCGGCCGACCTGGACGAAGATTCGGGGCCGGGAGGGACGCCATGAAGCTCTTCACCGCCGGCCTCGCCACCGAATCGAACACGTTCTCGCCCATTCCCACGGGGCTCGACGACTTCGTCGTCTTCCGGGGCGCGCCGCCCCCCGAGCGGCCGACGAGCTTCGTCCAGCCATTCCTCGTGTTCCACCGCCTGGCCGCCGAGCGGGGCTGGACGGTCGCCTCCAGCCTCGGGGCGGCGGCGCCGCCGGCGGGACCGACCGTGCGCCGGGTCTACGAGGGGTTCCGCGACGAGATCCTGGCGGACCTCCGGGCGGCCATGCCGGTGGACGCCGTGCTCCTCAACCTCCACGGGGCGATGGTCGCCGACGGCTACGACGACTGCGAGGGCGATCTGCTCGAGGGGATCCGGCGCCTCGTCGGGCCGGCGGTGCCGGTCGGCGCCGAGCTCGATCCCCACTGTCACGTGACGCCGCTCATGGTCGAGGCGGCCACCGCGCTCGTCCTCTACAAGGAGTTCCCCCACACCGACTTCGCCGAGCGGGCCGCCGACCTCTTCACCCTCGTCACCGACGCCGCCCGGAGGGCGACGCGCCCGCACATGGCGCTGTGGGACTGCCGGATGATCGGGAGCTACTTCACCACGCTCCAGCCGATGAAGGGCTTCGTGGACCACGTCAAGGCCCTGGAAGGAACGCGCGGGGTCCTGTCGATCTCGCCGGTCCACGGCTTCCCGTACGGCGACGTGCCGGGCAACGGCACCAAGGTGCTGGTGATCACCGACGACCGGCCCGACGAGGGCGCGACCCTGGCCCGGGAGCTCGGACTCCAGTGGATCGCCCTCCGGGGGCGGACCCACCCCGAGATGCTGACCGTGGCCCGGGCCGTCGACCGGGCCCGACGCGTGGCGGGCCGACCGGTGGTGATGGCCGACGTCGCCGACAACCCCGGCGGCGGGTTCGCGGGCGACAGCACCGTCGTCCTCCGAGAGCTGCGGGACCTCGGGGTCACCGATGCCGCCTTCGCCACCATCTGGGATCCCATCGCCGTGTCACTGGCCCGGGCGGCCGGCCCCGGGGCCCGGCTGACCATGCGCATCGGGGGCAAGACGGGCGTCCTGTCGGGTGACCCGCTGGACCTCGAGGTCACGGTGACCGCGGTCACCGACGACCTCTATCAGCGCTACGCGGGAGTCGGCAGCAGCCTGGGGCCGGCGGCGGCCCTCTCGACCGGCGGCCTCGAGGTGATCGTGGCGAGCCGGCGGAACCAGGTGCGGAGCCCGGACGTCTTCCGCAACCTCGGCATCGACCCGCTGGCCAAGAAGCTGCTCGTGGTCAAGTCCACGAACCACTTCCGGGCCGAGTTCGAGAAGCTCGCCGCCGAGATCCTGTACGTCGCGCCCCCCGACGTCTTCACCAACGTGCCGTTCAAGCGGATCCCCCGCCCCAAGTGGCCCCTCGATCCGGACGCCTTCGCCGACCTGCCGGTCCCCGCCTGACGGGCGCGAGTCCGGGCCGGCTCAGATCGGGGCGACACGGACCGCGTGGCGGCGCACCTCCACCACGGTGAAGATCGCCAGCAGCATGATCACCGCCACCAGCACGAAGCAGAGACGCGGCTCGCCGCGATCGAGGAGCCACCCGAAGACGAACGGCATCGTGGTCGAGCCGAGGTCGAGCCCCGAGTAGACGAACCCGTAGACCTTCCCCGACGCGCCCGGCGGCGTCGCCGCCCGGACCAGCATGTCGCGCGAAGGCGACGTGGCGCCGACACACAGGCCGGCCAGCGTCGTCAGGGCCAGGAGCCCCGTGACCGGGACCCCGCCACTCCCGATGGCGAGCGTCAGCCCGGCCGCCAGGAGCATGCCCCCCGCGGCGACCCGATCGTGCCGGAGCGTGCGATCGGCCAGGAAGCCGCCGGCCAGGATCCCCACCGCGCTGCCGAGGAGGTACCCGGTGAGGGTGCCGCTGGCCAGCCCCAGGGGGACGTCGTAGATGGCGACCAGCGCCGCGACGGAGAAGGTCTGGATGCCGACGATCGCCATCGCCAGGAGGGTGAAATAGGCGAACGCCAGCAGGATCGGCGGCACCAGGAGGAGACGGACGTCGGCGGCGAGCCCGCCGGCCCCGGCCGGTCGGCGCGCCAGCAGCGCGGGGCGGTGATCGGCGAGCGCGTGGCGCTGGGTCGTCAGGACGAGCGTCACCAGGAGGCCCCCGATCCCCGCCACGGCGAGCGCCGTGCGCCAGCCGGCCAGCGCGCTCAGGCCTACCACCACGGGAGGTGCCGCCGCCCAGCCGAGGCTCCCGCAGATCGAGTGAATGCCATAGGCGCGTCCGACCCGGTCCCGGTCCACCGAGGCATTGACGATGGCATAGTCGGCCGGGTGGAAGACGCTGTTCCCGAGGCCCGCCACCATCAGGATCGGGAACATCAGCCAGTAGGACGGGCTCAGCGCGGCCAGCGCGATGCCCGCGGTCAGGAGGCCCATCCCGCCCAGGAGCACCCGCCGCGCCCCGACGTGGTCGACCAGGAAGCCAGAGGTGGGCTGGCCGATTCCGGAGGCCGCATAGAAGACGCCCATCATCAGGCCGAGCGCGGCGTATCCGACGCCGAACTCCCGGCGCAGCACGGGAAAGAGCGGCGGGAGCACGAG